>JAFXDI010000050.1 GCA_017521245.1 Bacteroidales bacterium | reverse complement strand
AGCAAATATTGGATTTACAATTGAGAACCCCAAAGCAGATGATCCTTCATTATCAGAAGAGGACAAAGCATTATACGAGACATACCGTATTCAAACAGCTACTGCTCTTGTAAATGTGATTGACCGCAATACTGTTGAAGTAGAGTCTGTTGATTTCTTAAATGATTCAGACGTGCTTAATGCTGAGGTTATTACAGGAACAGTACAAGAGACAACATCGGGTTCAGTTCCTCTATATACTTACATTGCACCTGAGGAGTCAGCAGGTCCATGGCCAGCAATATTCTCTTTAGAGTGTACCGAAGGAGCAGAGGCAACTGTTAAACAATCAGGAATTGATGCAACAACAGGTACCGAAATTACTCCAGAGGTATCAATTACTCACGCAGGTAGGATTGTTGTTACTGCAACATCAAAAGATAAAACAGCAATAATGACTATCGATGCGAAGTTTAAAATTGATCAAACTACGCAAGGAGAAAAACTTCAATTGTCAACAACTAAAAACGAGTATCTACCTGGCGAAACAGATAAAGTTAAAGCAATGCTTCGTTCAACATACAAAGTATATGACAATGAATACACTTGGACTTCAAGCAATCCTGAGGTTGTTGAGATAGATGCTGAAGGAAATATCACAGCAAAAGGTGATGGAACATCAACAATTACTGTTTCAATAACTGACGATTATGGTTATACACTTACAGCAACGAAAGATATTTCTGTACGTTCTGTCTCAGCAGATGCCAACTTCAACGACCCTCAATGGGATGGATATTATATAATTGACCTTGGCGAGGGTGGTACATACTACATGGATACAGAGGAAGGTTCAGAAGACCTATTCACTATAGTATTAGATACAGAGTTGAGCGGTGAAGGAGTTTACACAGCAGGTACAGACTTCACAGGAACTATTATGTTCCCAACAAATGACACATTTGATATTACTGGAGGAACAATTACAATTTCTGGAGATGAGTGGACATTTGATCTACAGGTATCAAGTTCTAATGCATCAGGAACAGTAGTTGGAACAAAAACATATATGTTCCTTGAATATTAATAGAAACTAAATAAACGAGAAAAGAGAGTTGCCTGAGCAACTCTCTTTTTTTTGTTACCGATTGCCAGCAATCAGTTTCAAGTTTTTAATTATATGAAGAACTTGCAAGTTTTATATTTCTCGCTCGTTTATTCTTATATTTGCTGAAAACAGCGAATATACTTTCACTCGCAGTAATAAATATTAAAAACAAGTTTTATATTTCTCGCTCGTTTATTCGTATATTTGAACAACTTAAATTTATAGGGTATGACTTACGAAGAAATGTCTAATCTATTAAATCGTTTAGAACATTTGGATTGTGTATTTTTTCACAACTATATGATGCAAGAACGAAAGGAATTACAACCCTTATATAAAAGACTTGCATTGTTTTATGATGAAGATGATACATTAAAAACAGATATTGAAGCAATTCTTGATAAACATTCTAAACTTATCAAAGAATATGATGATAAACATCAAATTCACTTGTAGAGAGAATGTAAGAATAGAAAAACAAAATTCTTTTTGAAATCTTTTATAACTAACAATATATAACAGATTAAAGCAAACCGGCATCAATGGCAGTAACTCTAAATTCTGTTCTGCGGTTAATTTGGTTGGCAATTTCAATATCTTCTTCTGGGAGTGTCATAATAAACTCCTCGTTAAGAATAGTACCCTCGGGGAATTGAGGGTAAAGTTTATTAAGTTTTTTTGTAATGGTAACAGGAGTACTCTCTCCATAGCCTTTAGCAGTAAGACGCTCTTTTGCAATGCCGTTTTTAATTAGGTAATCTATAACCGCTTCGGCACGCCGTTGAGAGAGTGATTGATTATACTCTTCTGCTCCTTTAAAGTCGGTATGAGCTCCCATCTCAATAGTAATGTTGGGATTGTCGTTAAGAGTCTTAATTACATCGTTAAGAGCTGTTTCTGATTCGGGACGAAGAGTTGCTTTGTTAAAGTCAAAGAATATATCATCTACCGGAATGGGTTTGCCAATTGATGAGAGAACAAAATCAACCCAATAAGTTTCATCTTGCTCCTCTGCTAAAGTGGTAAGTTCGGCACTTGAGTTAAGATACCCTCCGCAACCTGCCATCATAACATAGTCGGTATTCAAATCCAAAGGAAATTTAAAGTACCCGTCATCTTGAGCAAACTCTTTAAGGTTTGTTCCATCCCGTCCTACAATCCTGATTACTGCACCGGGTAGAGGTTCATCATCATAATCAACTACGTATCCCTCTATCCAAACCTCAATTTGGGGAAGTTCAAATGAATATATGTGGTCGTAGCCTCTTGCATCGTTTCTGTTAGAACTCAAATAGCCCCTCTCACTTGCCATAAACATAATGCCAAAGTCATCGGCAGGAGAATTAATAGGGGCACCCATATTCCTTCTGTGCCAATTACCTATCTCGTCTTTATAGGCAAGGAATACATCAAGACCTCCTAATCCCGGGTGTCCGTTTGAGGAGAAGTATAGGTCTCCATTTTTTCTGACAAAAGGAAAAACTTCATCGTATGGAGTGTTAACCTCCGGACCAAGATTTTCTAACTCTGTCATATCCTTTAATGATACTCTCCAGATATCTTTGCCTCCATATCCTCCGGGCATATCAGAGGTAAAGTAGAGCCAATCTGTGCCGGGCATAACAGCAGGGTGTGCACAAATTATAGTTGAGTCAATTGTAATGGCAACTCTTTCGCCCTTTTTCCAAGTGGCATCTGAGCGGGTTGACTGGTAAATTGATACGTAAGTGTCGCTATTGGCATTTGTTGATTCGGCAAGAGAGTAGTACATAATCTGCCCATCATCCGAGAAAGAGATAATTCCTTCATCGTTTTCGGTGTTAAGTTCTCCCTCAACCGGGGCAGGCTTTGACCATACACCCTTATCGTTCCTCTCAGAGAAGAAAATGTCGTTATTCTTTAACCCTGTAATAGGACTTTTATCTTTTCCCGTTGCCTTATCGTTGGTGGAGGTAAAGTATATCATACTCTCATCCTCTAAAGTAAACATTGCACAGCACTCGCTACGGCGGGAGTTAAAAAGATTTGCTTTCTTAACAACATAACGAGTAGGGTTCTCTTTTTGTTGTAATCCCAATTCGCAACCTTTCAGTCCATTAGTTGCTCTTAAGTCGTTGGGTACAATCTCAAGATACTTCTCATAATTTTTAATAGCGTCAGTGTATTTGCCCTGTTTGTGAAGTTCTGTTGCAAGGTAAAGATAAGCTGTACTATCAGGATAGTTATATCTGATAGCATTCTGGTAGGCGGCGGCTGCTCGAGGCGAGGAGTTCAATATTCTGTAACATGTACCTAAACTATAAGCAATTCTACCTCTTAATGCACGTTCTTTTGAAGCAGATGTCTTGTTATAAACTCTACGGTAAGTATCAGCGGCTGCAAAATACTCACCTCTCTCAAATTGAGCATCGGCTGTACTTAACTTTGCAGGATGACAACCCCACAAACCAATGCAAACGAGTATAACAAAAACTACTTTATTGAATCTCATATAAGAATTACGTAAAAAAGAGCATTTTATTATATTTAGCCCTATCTACTTCTCCAGAAATCGATATATTTCATAGCAACATCAATGTAGTTATGGTGTTGCTCCACAAACTTACGGCTGTTTTTACCTATCTCTTCAATCGCCTCAATATTTTTAACCAGATTTAATATCTTGTCATATACATCGTTTTTGTCAGGGATAGGGTTGACGATAGGCGTATTTTCTGTCTCGTTAAGGATTGAGTATATCTCAGGCTCTCCGCCACTAATCGTAACCATTCCTTTTGCCATACCAAGGAGTGCATTCATACCGGGTGAGTATGAGTATAGTTGGTCAACAAGAATATTACAACCGTCCATAACCTTCATATACGAAGCGTATGGAAGTGACTCAACCATTTTAAATTCGCAAATATCTTTATATTGGTTGCAAATATCGTTAAGCACTTCGCTCATGACATCACAACCCTTAAGGTGTAATTTCGATTTTTGAACACCCATAAAGAATCTTGCTTTACCATCATAAACGGCAGTAGGTTTAATCTTGTCGGTATTTATAGGAAGAGGTATATACTCGCTCTTATATCCCCAATTATCTTCGTATGATACTTTATATTCATACAAGCACGAAATAATACCATCGCACTTCTCGGCAAGAGTTTCGTTAAGATCTTTAAGTGGAGATTTTAGCCAGTTAGTATTGTCCTCTGGAAGATTCTCTTTCATTCCGGGGACAATAAAATCGGAGTATCTAAATTTGTTCTCCAGACACGCCTTTGTATAGTAGAAGTCTGTTCCAAAAGCCCCAAGAAATACCTTTCTGTTATGCTTTTTAAGGTATTGGAATAGTTTTAGAATATCGCTAGTGTTTAGTTTTAAGAATACGGGAGATATAACTTGAACAACATCAAATCCTTTAAACTTTTTTATATTGCGCAGGATGTCAATCCTGTACCTAATTTTATCAAGAAAAGAGTCCCCGTTTATAGAGAGGTTGATGTCGCGTTGGTTATTCTGCCAACTGCAACCATCTGAGGCAACAACAACCTTATGTCCTAAACTTCTCAAACCCTTTGCAAGCGTCCAATGTAAGTTGCTATACTCTCCAATTAATAAAATCTTCATGCAATTTATGTTTAAACACTAAATCTTTACAAAGTTAAACAAATTTATTACCTTTGTCAATACATACGCAATTAAATATATCGCAGATATGAATATTAGATTCTTTTTATTAACAATTCTAACCATTGCAATCACAACATCGTGCAACGATGGCGTGTATAAACTATCTGATTATGGGATATATCCAAATACGGGTGAGGATATAACGCAAAAATTAGCAGAGGTAATAGAGGTTATAAAAACAGATAGAGAAGGATTGCCAGCGACACTTCTTTTTGATGAGGGTGATTACGACTTCTATCCACACTCAGCCATTGAGAGGGAGTACTACATCTCTAATCACGATCAGGATAACCCCAAAAAGCTGGCAATGGTATTAGAAGATATGTCAAATCTAACCATCGATGGTCAAGGTGCAAACCTATATATGAATGGCCGTATGTTGCCTATCGCAATGGTCAATTGTGAAAACTGTACAATAAAAAATATCTCAATAGATACTCGTATACCACAAATAACACAAGTTGTAGTAGTGGAGAATAATCAGAACGAGGGAACAATAACATACCGAGTTACTCCTGATACAAAGTATAAAATAGATGCCGATGGTAGATTTATAACCTACGGAGACAATTGGGATGTACATCCTGTGGCAGGAATAGCCTTTGATGGCAATACCGGTCATATTGTCTATCAAACAAGCGATATAGCAGTAGGAACTAACAATGTGGTGGAGGTAGAGCCATATTTGATAAAAGCCCCATGGCAAAACCAAAAGTTAAAGGAGGGTACAATAGTAGCGTTACGTAACTATGCACGACCAACTCCGGGAATATTTATGAGTGGAAATAAAAATACCTCGCTCTGCGATGTTACAGTACACTATGCCGAAGGAATGGGTCTATTGGCACAACTCTGTGAAGATATAACATTAAATGGATTCTCTGTATCCCTTCGTGAGGGAAGTGGCAGATATTTTACAACACAAGCCGATGCTACACACTTTTCGGCGTGTAAAGGAAAAATAACCTCAATAAACGGACTGTATGAGGGAATGATGGATGATGCAATAAATGTGCATGGAACATATTTGAGAATAACCGAACAACTTGCTCCAAATGTAATAGTTGGACAATATATGCACCCACAAGCATACGGATTTTACTGGGGAGGAGAGGGTGATAGCGTTCAGTTCGTAAAATCCTCAACAATGGAGTTGGTGTCGGGGAATGTTATAACAGATATAACTCCATACGATAAAAAGACAATCTTAGGAGCAAAACTCTTTAAAATAACTTTGCGTGATGCCGTTAATGATGATATTGCATCGGGTGATTACGGAATAGAAAATCTTGAGTGGACACCTGAAGTCTATTTTGCCGATAACATCATTCGTAACAATAGAGCAAGAGGAACACTATTTAGTACACCAAAAGATGTGTTAGTTGAAAGAAATCTTTTTGATCACACTTCTGGAACTGCAATACTTCTATGTGGTGACTGTAACGGATGGTTTGAGACAGGGGCGTGTAGGAGTGTGGTTATTCGTAACAATCACTTTATAAATTCACTAACCAATATGTTTCAGTTTACAAATGCAATAATCTCAATATATCCCGAAATACCTAATCTTGCCGACCAAGAAAAATATTTTCATGGCGAAGATGGTAAAGGGGTAGTGATTGAGAAGAATACATTTGAAACTTTTGACCGCCCAATAGTTTATGCAAAATCTCTTAACGGATTACAATTTAAAGAGAATACAATAATTGATAATAACGACTATCCTCCGTTCCATTGGAATACTCACCGTTTTCTGTTTGAAAAGGTGATAAACGTAGAGATAGAGAATAATAGTTTTGGCAGTGGATTTGACAGGTCAAAAGATATAGAATTTCGTAATTAGCAATAAAAAGAGTGATTCATAAATTCTCCAAAGATATATCAAAGGTATCTATACCTACTGAGTTTAATAATCCTTTCCGATACACTCCTCATCACTTGTGCCTTATGGCAGCAGAAGAGGTGCGTAACTATATTAATAGTAGAGGGGAGTGGTGCGAGGAGTTGGCAAAAGGTAAAATGTTTGGAGTGTTGGTAGTTTCAACTCCCTCAGGAGAAGTAGGCTATATCTCAGCATTTTCAGGGTTACTTGCAGGAGAAAACAGACATTCGTTCTTTGTCCCTCCTGTTTATGACCTTTTAAGCAAAGAGTCATATTTCCAACAAGAGGAGGCAGATATATCGCAGATAAACAGAGAGGTGGAGGTATTAAAGGCAGATGCTGATTATCTTCAACTCTTAAATAAATATATTGAACAAGAGAGGGAGATAAAGCAACATATCGCCCAATTTAGAGAGCAGATAAAACTTCATAAAAAAGAGCGAGATAGAAAGCGAGGAGAGTTGACTCTTTCGCAATCGGAGCAAGAGATGTTAATTCGTGAGAGTCAATTTGAAAAAGCCGAGTTAAAACGTATCTCTGACAGAGGAAAATCAGAACTTGCAAAAATAAAAGAACAAATAGAAGTTTATACAAGCAAAATAGAGTCTTTAACGGAGGAGCGACATCAACGCTCTGCCGATTTGCAATTATGGCTGTTCCGCCAATTTAGATTGCTTAATGCTAAAGGTGAAATAAAAGATTTAATTGAGATATTCTCTGAGTTCGGTAATATCTTTCCACCGGCAGGAGCAGGAGAGTGTGCTGCTCCTAAGATGTTGCAGTATGCCTATCAAAATAATCTGAAACCTATACAAATGGCTGAGTTTTGGGTTGGTGCATCGCCAGTGGGAGAGGTGCGTGTTGATGGTAATTTCTACCCTTCGTGCAAAGGAAAATGTTTGCCAATCCTAACCTATATGCTACAAGGATTAAATGTGGCAGAGATTAACCTTGAATATAGAAATACTAATACTGAGTTAAAAGTTTTATATGAGGATGATTATCTTGTTGCAATAAATAAACCAGCAGGAATGTTGTCTGTGCGAGGAAAAATAGGGGGCAAGTCCGTAGAGGAGATAATGCAAGAGCGTAACCCCAATATAAAAGTTATTCATCGTCTTGATATGGCAACCTCAGGAGTGTTGCTTTTGGCAAAAGATATTGAAATGTACAAAGCTATGCAAACTCTATTTGCAGAGAGAAAAGTACGTAAGACATATATTGCATTGATAGAGGGAGAACCTCAGCAGCAAATAGGTGAAATATCATTACCTCTCTCTGCTGACTATAACAATCGTCCTATGCAGAGGGTTGATTATGAAAATGGTAAAGAGGCAATAACCGAGTACTCTGTATTGGCAACATATAATAAAGAGGGTAGAAAAATAACCCGACTATCGTTAAATCCCATAACTGGCAGAACTCATCAGTTGCGAGTGCATTTGGCACATCCTAAATCGTTGGGGATGCCCATTGTAGGAGATGAGTTATACGGGAAACCTGCATCAAGGTTAATGCTTCATGCCGAGGAACTTGTGTTTAAACATCCTATAAAAGAGTCTGTAATAACTATTACAGCTCCTTGTACATTTTAGTATTTCTGCAAAAAATATTATATTTACAAATAAAATCAAAAAGATGAAACTAAACATACTTATATCAACCCATAACGAAAAGATAGCAAACGTACCTTTGCTATTACTTCCTGAGCGGAAGGATGTAAGTTATGTGGTATCGTTTCAATACACCGATGATTCAATGTTGGCTCTCATACCTGAAGAGTTCAAACGAGAAGATATAAAATTTGCCCCGGTACAAACAATAGGATTGTGTAAAAACAGAAACAATGCTTTGCTGTATGCCGATGGAGATATAGCCCTGATAGCGGATGATGATGTAAAATATACAAATGAGTATATTGATACCATAATTGATACATTTGCCAACAATCCGCAAACCGATGTGGCTCTCTTTAAGATAAAGACTCGTGATGAAGATCCCCCAATGAAACGTTACCCAATATCAAAGGGGCGATACAAAGTGGTAAAAGGTTACTATCCATCATCAGTTGAAATGGCTTTTCGATTATCGCAGGTAAAGGATAAAGTATCGTTTGATGAGAGATTTGGACTTGGCTCTGAGTATCTTAATAGTGGCGAAGAGGAGGTTTTTATAAAGGATTGTATCAATAGTTCGTTACAAGTGGATTTTTTTCCTCACTATATAGTTGAACATCCCTACACTTCAACAGGAAAGAAATATTTGACTCCAACAAGCCTTCGTTCAAGAGGGGCTGTATCGTCATATTTGCATGGCTTTTCAGCATATCTGAGAATGATAAAATTCTCAATGTTTACAGCATTGCGAGGGCGTTCAAATATCTTCACACTATTGAAAAATACAATGTGGGGAGTGGCATACGAGCGAAGAACACGAAAAGAGAGAACGAGTTATGAGTAAGTTGTTTTCAATAGTAATACCTGTACACAATAGAGAGAAGTATATAAAAGATACTTTGCGATCGGTTGTGGGGCAAGATTATCGACCACTACAACTAATATTGGTCGATAACAACTCTACTGATAACTCAATGCAACTTGCAAAACAGTATCTGTCATCATACGAAAGTGCCGATTTTAAAGTAACCTACACGCAAGAGCATAAAGAGGGTGCGTGTGCGGCACGAAATAGAGGTGTAACCCTAAGTGAGGCACCCTATATGATGTTTCTTGATGATGATGATATGTTCTCAACCTTTACAGCCATTTCAAAGATAGTAGAACATTTTGAATGTAGTGGAGCAGACGTAATAGGATTTAAGGCATATCACTACTACTCATATAAGAAAAAGAAGATACGACACTACTCTTTTACAAACAACATAAAAGAGCAAGTGTTACATTGTATGTTATCAACCCAATGCTATGCAATAAAAAGAGAGTTTTATCTCGGAACTGGTGGCTGGGATGAACGTATAAAGCGATGGCAGGATTGGAATCTTGGAATAAGAATAATGCTGCTTAATCCAGATATTGAGTGGATAAAAGAGAAGCCTCTTGTAAATATAAGAGTTCACTCAAATAGTATAACCGGCAACGGATATTTACACTCTGCTGAGCAACTTCAGCAAACAATAATGCTAACTGCCGAAGCAGTAGAAAATAGTAATGTTGAAAATAAGCAAGAGATAATATCGGCAATATATGCCCGATTGCCAATATTGGCAGCACACTACTTGCGTGAAGGAGGAATATGTGCCTTTCGCCAAGCCTTAAAACTCTACAAGAGTACAGTAAAACTTTCGGTTGTACAAAAAATAGTTGTAGAACTACTCTGCTTATATACAGCGGTAGGAGGTAGAGGTGCAGGTAGAGTATTAAACAAATTAAAAATTGAACTTAACGAGAGAGATGAAAAGTAACATAGAGCTATCTATCGTAATACCTGCGTATAATGCAGAAAAATATATAAACAGGTGTATCAGTAGTATAACTGAGGCAAACATAAAGGAGGATATATATGAGATTATAGCCATTGATGATGCCTCAACTGACTCTACCTATGCAATCTTAAATGAGTTGAGTCAGGATATTCCTCAATTAAAGGTGTATCATCGCCAAAAGTCGGGGCCGGGCGGAGTCCGTAATTTAGGACTGAACTACTCAAAAGGTAGATACATAATGTTTGTTGATATAGATGACCATCTAAATACAAAGAATTTTAAACACTTTGTTGAGGTGTTGCTCCCTATGTATAGTCACGATATTATAGGATTTGATTACTTAAAAGTTGATGAAGAGGGTAACGAGTCGCAAGTAACAAAAAAAATATTTCCCTATTGCAGAGAGATGAGTGGAGCAGAGTATATGAATATGCAAGCTCCTCAAAGTGTATTATGGGGATACGTTTATAGGCGTAAATTCCTGTTGGAGAATACATTGAAGTTTATTGAGAAGAATATTCACGATAATGAGTATTTTTTGATAAAGGCATTCTGTTTAGCAGAGAAGATAACATTTATACCCACACAACTCTACTATTATCACCATGCAATACCAACTTCGTTAACAAATAAACCTGACACAACACATCAAGAGTTGTACGTAAACCAACTACTTAATGTAATAACAGAGTTGCAAAAGTTCGGTTTCTTATTGGGTGATCCACTATCAGAGGAGGGATTAAATCGTAAATTAGATTTGCTCTCAGCTCGACTATTACGAAGATTGATAGCCCTCAATTATAGTGAGGATTTCATAAAAGAGACATTGATAAAATTAGAGAAGATGGACCTCTATCCGCTTCGAGAGGCAAAATATAGTTTGCGTTATCGTTTGTTGAGAAGAGCAACAAAAACCCCTGACAAACTAATAGAGTGTAAGGGGTATAAAAACTCAAAACTAAAAAATAGAGTAACTCAATACTTCTTAAGTATGTAAATCTATATTTGTAGCCCGTCAAGCAACCTGACATAAAGTTCAATGGCCTCTCTGATCTCGCTAAAATATACAAACTCATCGGCAGTGTGAGAACGAGCAGAGTCGCCCGGTCCAATCTTTACCGAAGTATATGGGATAAGAGCCTGATCCGAAAGGGTAGGAGAGCCAAACGATTCAAGTCCTAGCAAGTTGCAACGTTGCATAAATGGATGGTTTTCATCTATGCTTGAAGAGTTTAGTCTTGTAGAGCGAGGAGTAAACTCACATTCGGGAAATTGCCCTTTTAATATCTCCCATACTTCAACATTAGAGTACATCCCATTAGGTCTAACGTCAATCATAAAAGAGCAAACGTCAGGAATAACATTGTGCTGAGTACCGGCATTAATGCCGGTTACTGTTAATTTAACTTCTCCTAAAAGAGGTGAAACCTTTTCAAACTTATAACTCTTAATGCCCTCAATAGTCTTAATGGCTTTATATATTGCATTAACACCCTCGTTTCTTGCAGCATGTCCCGAAACACCCTTGACACTACAATCCAAAACCATCAACCCCTTTTCGGCGGTGGCAGGTCTCATATTTGTAGGCTCGCCAACAATAGCAAATGATATATCGGGGAGTTGCTTGATTAAACACTCCATGCCATTCTTTCCTGAAACCTCCTCCTCGGCTGAGGCGGCAAAGATAAGATTGTATTTTTGATTGCTATCAACCAATACCCTAAAAGCCGCCAACAGAGCAATAACCGAAGCCCCTGCATCGTTACTGCCTAATCCAAATAATTTACCCTCCTCTTCCAACGCAGAGTAAGGATTACGGCTCCATCCCTCAACAGGTTTAACGGTGTCAATATGGGAGTTGAGAAGTATTGTGGGCTTTGTGTCGTTAAACTCTTTGCTTACAACCCATACGTTGTTGCCAATGCGATTAACCTCGCAAGAAGTAATCTTGTTTTTAACAAACTCAACCAATAAATCGGCAACCTCACTCTCCTCTCTGCTATGAGAGGGAAGTGAAATCATCTTTTTGAGAAGAGACGTAGAGTCGTATAAAATCTCATCAATAACCTCGCTGTTCATATTTATCAACTTAATAGTGCGAAAATAGTAAATAAATTTTGTTTAACCCTTACTTTTGGTTAACTTCGCATCATAAAATTAAGAAAAGATGGAAGTTAAAGGAAAAGTAGTAACAGTATTGCCACTACAAAGTGGAACAAGTCAAGCAGGAAATCAATGGAAGAAACAAGAGATTGTAATCGAAACTCACGATCAATTTCCTAAAAAAATATGTCTTACACTATTTGGAGATAGAGTAGATCAATATCCGGTAGCTCAAAACGATGAAATAGTTGCAAGCATAGATATAGAGAGTAGAGAGTATAACGGACGTTGGTACACAAATATTAATGCGTGGAAAATAGAAAAAGCAACAGCAGACGCAGCTCCTGCACCACAACCAGCACCAATGCCAACCTTTGAACCACAATCAGAAGTTGATGAGTTGCCTTTCTAAGGTTTAAAACACGAGATAAAAGTTTGTAATAGATAAACTAAAAAAGCAGAGTCTTATGGCTCTGCTTTTCGTTTAATATATAATTTAAGAATTACTCTTATTTTACTCCACTTACCTCAACAGTGTTGTTTATCTTTGAAACTAAACCTTGAAGAACGTTACCGGGTCCAACCTCAGTGAATGAAGTAGCACCATCGTTAATCATATTCATAACAGATTGAGTCCATCTAACAGGAGCAGTTAGTTGAGCAACCAAGTTTTCTTTGATAATCTCAGGATTAGTTTCTGCTTGAGCTGTAACATTTTGATATATCGGACATTTTGGAGTTTTGAACTCTGCTTTCTCAATAGCGGCAGCAAGTTCTTCTCTTGCAGGCTCCATTAATGGTGAGTGAAATGCACCACCAACTTTAAGTTTAAGAGCACGTTTGGCACCGGCCTCTAAAAGTTTTTGACAAGCAGCATCAATAGCAGGCTCCTCTCCTGAAATAACAATCTGACCGGGACAGTTGTAGTTTGCTGCAACAACAACACCATCTTTAATCTCGGCACAAATCTCTTCAACTGTCTCGTCTGAGAGTTTAAGAACGGCAGCCATAGTAGAGGGTGTCATTTCGCAAGCCTTTTGCATGGCTAAAGCACGTGCGGCAACAAGTTTCAATCCCTCTTCAAACGATAAAGCACCAGCGGCAACCAAAGCCGAGAACTCTCCAAGAGAGTGACCGGCAGTCATATCAGGAGTGAACTCCTCACCCATACTCTTTGCCAATGCAACAGAGTATAAAAAAACAGCAGGTTGAGTAACTTTAGTTTGTCTAAGATCTTCCTCGGTACCATTAAACATAATATCTGCAATATCAAAACCTAATATCTCGTTGGCTTTGTCAAACATTGCTTTAGCCTCGCTATTATTCTCGTAAAGTTCTTTGCCCATACCGGGGAATTGTGATCCCTGTCCGGGAAATACGTATGCTTTCATATAAGATATAATTAGTTTATATAAGAAATTATAACACTTATCTCTATCACTTTACAAAAGTAACCAAAATATGTAACTTCCCCAACTTTTAAAACTCTAATTTTAATCTATATGATGAATTATAGGACATATTAAACGCAAATTCAATTTGTATAAACCGATTAGAAAAGTTATTTTTGCATCAGAAAATGTATTTAAACAAGAACTATGAAGAGAATATTTATAATAGTGTCAGCACTTCTGTATATAGGTATAACACAAGGAGTATCTGCCCAATATGTTGAGAAGTTACCATTCGGTGATATGGAACAGTGGCAAACACGAGTAATAAAAGAGTCGTTTTTGTTGGGAGGTGATACAAAAAAATTGTACGATATTGCCCCCAATGTCGAAATAAAAGGAGCAACTCCATACCGAAGAAACAATATCTCGCCATGGGCATCATCAAATGTATTGGCTGCTCCTGCCGGAATTGTTAAGACAAGTTGCTCAGTAAGACCAGAGAAGAGAGGCAACGGATATTGTGCAAGATTAGAGGTAGTAGAGGAGAGGTGTAAAGCAATAGGAATTGTAAATATAGTAGTGGTTGCATCCGGCTCAGTATTTTTAGGCGGTATGGCAGAGCCTGTAAAAACTGCAAAAGATCCAATGTCAAAGTTAGATCAAGGAATACCATTTACAAAACGCCCCATTGCTCTACAATTTGATTATAAAACAAAACGCGAGAAACAAGTATACAGAGCAACAGGAAGTCCCAAAATCTCAAAATTGGAGGGAACAGATAATGCCGAGGCTATGATGCTCTTGATTCATCGCTGGGAAGATGAAGATGGTAATGTGTTTGCAAAACGTGTAGGAACAGCAATAGAGAAATTTGGAAGCGATGTATTAGAGTGGGTAAACGATTACCAAATACCTGTTCACTATGGCGACATAACAAAAGAGCCATTCTACAAAAGTTATATGGGGTTAATAAATACATCATCTCCTAATCCATACTACACAACCAATAGTAAAGGAAAGATGGTGCCTGTACAAGAGGTAGGATGGGCTGAGCCGGGTGTTGAGCCAACACATATGATTTTAAAAATATCATCAAGTGACTTAGGTCCATACGTTGGAACAGTAGGAAGCGTATTTTGGTTGGATAATGTAGAGTTGGTATATGATAAACAACCATAAACCAAAGAAAATAAACATAGATAAATAAGGGCTGCTGCCCTTATTTTTTTTGTCTATATACTCTTTAAAGAGTATAAATACAGATAGTGAAATAGGAACATTATAATATTATATCCATATTAATGCAATCGTACTATAAAATGTAATTATATTACCATAAATACTTACAACATTATACAAACTATGCTTTAAAAATTAAAAAGTACTACAAAAATATACACAATTAACAATTATTAACTATAATGTAAATAAAATATATAAACAACTATATATATTTGTGGAAGTTTTTCATAGTATTAGATTTAAGGTTAAATTAAGAATGGCAGTCGTTGTGAAACGGCTGCCATTAACTTTATTGATATAAAACCTCGTAAAAAGAGTTATTTAAAGTTCTTGTGGAATTCAATAACTGCCTCAATTCCTTTTCTGAAAATATCTAATCTGAAGTTTTCGTTAGGCGAGTGAATAGCATCGCTCTCCAATCCAAATCCCATAAGAATGGTTTTGATGCCTAAAATCTTCTCAAAGTCGCTAATGATAGGAATACTGCCACCGCGGCGAACTGCAAGAGGTTTCTTTCCGAATGCCTTTTCAAATCCTAATTCGGCAGCCTTGTAAGCAGGGAGAGATATGGGGCAAACATAGCCCTCGCCACCATGCGAAGGAGTAACCTTAACCTCAACACAATCAGGAGCAATAGAGGTAAAATACTCCTCAAACATTTTAGAAATCTTGTTATGCTCTTGGTGAGCAACCAATCGGCACGAAACCTTGGCATACGCCTTTGATGGTAATACGGTTTTACTACCCTCTTGAGTATAACCTCCCCAAATACCGCATACGTCAAATGATGGGCGACAACTATTGCGTTCAAGAGTAGCATAGCCCTTCTCTCCGCGAAGAGCCTTCACTCCGATAGCCTTCTTGTAACTCTCTTCATCAAAAGGTATAGAGGCAATCATATCGCGTTCCTCTTTTGATAGCTCCTCAACATCATCATAAAAACCGGGAATAGTTATTCTGCCATCCTCATCTGTCATTTTAGCAATCATTTCGCACAAGACATTAATAGGATTTGCAACAGCACCGCCAAAGTGACCGGAGTGTAAATCTCTGTTAGGTCCGGTAACTTCCACTTGCCAATAAGCCAAACCACGCAGACCGGTAGTTAGTGAAGGTAGTTCAGCACTCAACATACTTGTATCTGATACTAAAATAATATCAGCCTTTAAAAGCTCCTTATGTTCTTTTAAGAAAGCATTAAGGCTTGGTGAACCAATCTCTTCCTCACCTTCAAAAATAAACTTAATATTATTTTTAAGGAGATTATTTTTTACTACATACTCAAAAGCCTTAACCTGAATCATAGCCTGACCTTTATCATCATCAGCACCGCGAGCCCAAATCCTCTCATCTTTAACAACAGGCTCAAAGGGGTTGCTGTTCCACAATTCCAAAGGTTCAGCAGGCATAACATCGTAATGGGAGTATATAAGAATAGTTTTAGCATTAGCGTCAACAAACTTCTCGGCATATACAAGCGGATTACCAGCCGATGGCATAATCTCTGCTTTATCAGCACCGGCCTCTAAAAGTAAAGTTTTCCATCTCTCGGCACAAGCAATCAAATCTCCCTTATGCTCTTTTTTAGCACTAATACTTGGAATTCTAATCAATGAAAAAAGTTCCTCTAAGAATCTCTCTTCGTTCTCCTTAATATATTTTTTTACCTCCATAATAAAAATAAAATATCAATTCTGTTTTTTTAATATTAGCAAAGATAGTGAAACAGATTTAAAATAAAAATATATTCTTATATATCTCTTGTGTATCTGTAAAAAAAATAAAATTTTTTGATAGAAATAACAATCCATCTCTCTCTATAACAATAAACGCTAAATAAGAGTTATTAAGAATTAAGATAATATAATCAAATAGAAATAAAAAACAAGAATTATGGAAAAGAAAAAGAACAAAACAGTTTCGCAATCAGCTGTAAAGATTGTAGTTGTAGCAGTAATCTCACTATTATTGCTTATACCCTTAGTAATGATTAAAGCACTTATCTCTGACAGGCAGAGTTCAAAATCAGAAGTAGAAAGAGAGATTGAACATGCCTATGGTACTTCTCAAACAATCGCATCACCATATATCTCATCAACTGTAATAGAGGAGGGAACAGGTTCTGAATTAAATAATTGTACTGATTGTGCAAATATCTCTTATGAGACAAAATTAGATGTAAAGAAATTACATCGATCTATATATGACGTAATTGTATATAGCTCCAATACAGATATGAAGGGAGTATTTACAATTGGTAAAGATGTGATGAACGCAAAAAGGAATAGAGTTTTTCTCAAGATTAGAGATTTTAAGGGACTAACGAATATTTCTCAACTTCTCTTTGGAGGAAATACCTATAAAATGATAAAGGAAGGAGAATATTTGGTGGCTGATGTTGAACTCCCCCAAAATATAAAAGAAGGAGATAAAATAGATTTTGCGTTGCAAGTAGCCCTAAATGGAACCGAATCGATAACTTTCTATACAGATGCCGAAGAGACATTAATAAATATCTCGTCTAATTACGAGCATCCCAGTTTTTATGGAGATTTTCTGCCTTTAGAAAGAAGTGTAACATCTGATGGATTTAAAGCATCATGGAGTATCTCAGAGATGAATATACCATTATATGCTGCAGAAGTTGGGGTCTCATTGGTAGATCCTGCAAATTCATATCAAAAAACTATGCGTTCGGCAAAATATGGAATACTTATAATATTGCTTGTATTTGTAGCAAGTTTATTCGTAGAGTTCCTTACTCGCAAAGAGATAAATATTGTTCAATATATAGTTATAGGACTATCGCTTGTTCTTTTCTATTCAATGTTGTTGGCACTCTCTGAGTTTATAAGTTTTGGATATGCCTATTTAATATCGGCTATTATGACCATAGGGGCATTAATTTTCTACTTTAGAGAAATATTAAAGAATAAAAGTGCATATCTATTAGGATTGTTTGTAACGTTAGTTTATATAATGAACTATATATTATTAAGTATGGAAATCTTCTCATTACTTACAGGCTCATTAGTATTGTTTGTCCTATTATGTATGGTAATGTATTTAACGGCAAACCTTAACAAAAGTGAAGGAAACAAAGTAGAGTCAGAGAATAAACTTTAAAATAATAAAGCCCAAGATAAGTTCTTGGGCTTTTTAATGTTCAAAAGATAAAATTACTTATATTTATTTTTTTATATAAATTTAAAATAATAAAGCAATGGCAACTAATTTTAACCAAAACAGTAATAGCAATCATCTTTAAAGAATGTAATTATATCGCTTAAAACGGGGATGTCAAATTGGTGAATTTTTGTGCAACAAAAATCAACGCATTTTAAGGTATTAGCGAAGCAAATAGGATTAACTAAATGTTAATCCGTGCTTTAAAATGGGGAGCACAGTACTCTGTGTGACGGAGGAGAGTCCCGACTGCAAAAAAAAAGACTGCACACGTGCAGTCTTATAGTGACCCCGGAGGCACGCAAGGCATTTGCAACGCAAATAGGATTGACTAAATGTCAATCCGTGCCACAGGGTGGGGAGCACAGTGCTCTGTGCGACGGGGGAGAGTCCCGACAACAAAAAAAGAGCAACCATTTGGTTGCTCTATAAGTGACCCCGGAGATAGGACTCGAATTTTTGTGTAACAAAAATCAACGAACTAACGGAGAAAGTGCGAAGCCTTTCGACCGCTATCTGTTAGTGAGTTAACTTTTCTGAGAGAGTCCCGACTACAAAAAAAGAGCAACCATTTGGTTGCTCTGTAAGTGACCCCGGAGGGACTCGAACCCTCGGCCCAATGATTAAGAGTCATTTGCTCTACCAACTGAGCTACGGAGTCAACTTAATCATCTGTTTGCGGGTGCAAAGGTAACAAGATTGCTCGTAACTCGCAAACAAAAATCAATAAAAATTTATAACTTCTTAATCTAAAATAAATAATTCCGAAGCTTTATCTCGTTTAAGAGTGTGAACATCAACCTCTTCGCCAACTTTGATACCAGCACTTAAAAGAGCATCGGTAGTAGTTCTTAAAGCAAGTTCTGGAGTATTGTTCTCGTTACTTAAGTGGCAAAGGAAAATATTTTTCCAGTTGCATTCAGTAAAACTATCTGCTAAAAAGTTAGCACAAACATTGTTGCAAAGGTGTCCGTTTTCGCCTAAAATTCTACGTTTAAGAAAGTATGAGTATTTTCCATTGCGTAACATCTCGGCATCGTAGTTCGATTCAATAACCAAATGTTTTGCTTGTGTAATAAAACGTTTAACAGTGGGAGTAATTCTTCCAAGATCGGTGGCAAATGCCATACACCAAGAATCTCTCTTAACCAAGAATCCTACATTGTCGTGCCCGTCGTGAGGAACCTCAAAAGGAGTAATCTCAAATCCCGCAAGGTTGAAACTAATCTCTTTAAAAATAAATCTATGAGCAGTATAAATCTTCTCGGTCATTCTCCAGTTTCTGTTCATCCCCTCTAAGGCGGTTTTGGTTACATAGATAGGTTTTCCCATACGTTCTCCCAAATACCCAGCGGCGGCAATATGGTCGGCGTGGTCGTGCGATATACAAACGCCCTTAATCATTGCCATATCAATGCCATGTTCTGCAAGAGATTTCTTTATCCTTCTGGCACTAATACCGGCGTCAATCAGAAAACCCTCTTCATCTGTACCAATATAGTAGCAGTTACCGCTACTTCCACTTGAAAGACTTAAAAATTTAATGCCCATTTCCTTTAAAAAAGAACGGCAACAAAATGCTGCCGTTCCCAAAATATGTTATAAGTTAATCAATTACTTAACAATAACTCTCTCAACTTTGCTGTTGTTGCCGATAGTAACCTTAACAATGTAAATACCGTTGTTAATGTCTATCAATTCATTTCCGTAGCAAACAGTAGAGTTAATCAATGTACCACCCATATTGAATATTTCAACATTAGCAGTCTCGTTGCAGTTGATAACAATAGCACCGCTCTTAGCGAAGATTGTTACCTCATCCATTGTACTCTCCTCAATGCCTGTAGGAGTAATATCTAATGAGTAACTTACGCTTGTCTCTAAGTAATCGCCCCAAGCCTCTTGAGTTGCAGTAACAGTTATTGAACCAACATTCAAGAATGTAACAACACCAGTTGTTGCGTCAATTGTAGCAAACTCTTCGCCGCTTGTAATTGCGTATGTGATAGTACCCTCTGAGTTAGTTGAAGAAGCAGTGTTGGTGAATGTTCCATTGTCAATATCGCTATACTCAACATCAGTTATCTCAAATGCAAGGTCACTGTTTGTTTTTGCTGCAAAGTTTGCAGTGTAAGTAATATCTGCAGTTACGCTTTCTATTGTGTAAACAGCCTCAGTGCTTACATTTGTTCTTCCTTTTTTCCATGCTGAGAATTTGTAACCCTCGTTAGGGACAGCAGTAAGTGTTATTGAAGAACCCTCTTCAACAGCAACTGAAGTTTGTCCTTCTGTTTTAATATATGCTTTTCCGTATGCACTATTATTTGTACTTACTGTTACTGTGTAAACTTTAACGAAGTTAGCAACTAAGTTTGTATTCTCGTTAGCAGTAACAGTGTATGTAGCGTTAGTACTTACAACAGTACCATTATTAGTCCAATTCTTGAACATATATCCGCTATTGGCAACAGCAGTAACAGTAGTTGAAGTGCCTTGAGTGATTGTTGCAGAAGTAGTACCAACTGTACCTATGTATGCACGACCCATAGTGATGTTTGCTGATGCAACATTAACTGTAACTTTAGGTACGGCAAAGTTGATTGTATATGTGTGGTAGTTTCCTGAGTTAACGCTAATGTCACCACCCTTAACAACAACAGTAGCACGATAGTTTGCTGCATCAATACTTGTAGTATAAGTGGCAGAAACACCATCAACAGTAGCAGTTACGTTAGTAGGCATTGTACCGTTAGGCATCTCAACGTCATAATATATATATGTATTCTTGTTGAATCCTGAAAAGTTTACACCATTGAAACTAACTGAGTTTGCTTTTGAGTTGTAAATCATCTCAGCATCATCAACATACAACGCATCGTTTTCATTACCTTCTCCCGGGGTTGCATTTGTTGTGTATGAAACAAGGATGTATGCAGGAGTTTTGTTGCCCTCATAAGTGAAAGGAACAGAAATTCTTTGCCATCCTTTGTCAGAAGTTGCATAGAAGTTGTGTTGTGCTTTTGCAACTATATTGGTATAAGTTGTTGCTTCTGGGTCTTGATAACGAGAGTTCTCGTGAATAATAGCACTTACACGTGCCATTTGCGATGTGTTTTTTGGCACAAACTTTAACCAAGTAACAATAGAGTCGGGTTTACCTGCAAATGAGTGTTTGTATGCTGCATCAGATGAAGGATCTGAGAAGTTGTAGTTTCCACTTGCATCAGTAGCAGACAAACTACCTCCGTAAATTCTACCAGTAGTAAGGTTACCATTGGCAACAACTCCTAAAACTGAAGTTGACCATATTTTTGCAGATTTACTTCCTGCTGTTCCTGGACGAACATCAGTTGAGGGTTCACATTTATCTGCAATAGCACTTGCGAATGTTGAGCTCTTAACTTGAGCAGTAACAAATGAGTTCCATTGAGTAGGCTCATCACCCGATATTGTTCCTCCAAACAATCCAGGTTTCTTTTGGCTTACACCCTCCCAATTCTCAAAACCAGAGTTTGTAAGTTGGTATTGGGCAAAAATTAAATTCGTTGTGAACAAAAACGCTATAATAAGCGAAAAATTGAGTAATAATTTTTTCATAAGATCTATATTTAAAATTTCGGGTGCAAAGATACTCAAAATATTACAGACTACCTAAAAATATAGAAACTTTAACTCTTGTAGTTTGTCTAAACTGTTGGTTGTCAGTATGCAATATAATGTCTCTTGAGGTTGATTTAACAAATAGGAGAATTAAATTTATATTTAAAAATAAATTTTTTAGTGTTAAAAATGTAAACTCTACATTGCAAAATAAAAACTTTGTGCTAAATTTGTAATTTAGAATTGCAGGAAAGTAGCGAAAGAGAGGACTATGTTGCCAATGGAACTGTTTTATAAAACGCATGAGTATCTTGTCGAGCATGTAAATTCGCCCGTCGAGCGAGAGCTTATGCATGAAATCGATTGGAGTCATCGCCTTATAGGAATTAAAGGAAGTCGTGGTGTAGGAAAAACAACGTTCCTCTTAAAATATGCCAAAGAGAAGTTTGGTACATCCCGAGAGTGTCTCTATATAAACCTTAATCACCTCTGCTTTACCGATAAAACATTAGCTCAATTTGCTCAAGAGTTTGCAGCACAAGGGGGTAAAACGTTGTTGATTGACCAAGTATTTAAGTATCCCAACTGGAGTCAGGAGTTAAGATATTGCTACGATAATATACCTCAATTAAATATAGTGTTCACAGGCTCATCGGTAATGAGGTTGAAAGAGGATAACCCCTATCTTGCCGATGTTGTACACTCATATAACCTCAGAGGATTCTCTTTTAGAGAGTATCTTAATCTGTTTACAAATGCCAATATAAAAGCATTAACGCTTGATGAATTGCTTAAGAACCATCAGCAGATTGCCGAGGAGATAACTCGAAAGATAAATCCTTTTGAATATTTTGACGCCTATTTGCAACATGGATTCTATCCATTCTTCTTGGAGAAGCGTAACTTCTCAGAGAATTTGCTCAAGACTATGAATATGATGATGGAGGTAGATATTTTGCTTATTAAGCAGATAGAGCCTGCATATCTAACCAAAATACGCAAACTGCTATATATGTTGGTAAAAGATGCACCGTGCACTCCCAATGTGAGTAAGTTAAGTCAGGCAATATCAACCTCAAGAGCAACTGTTGTAAACTATATTAAATACCTATCGGATGCAAGGTTGATAAATGTGCTGTACGAAGAGGGAGAGTCGTTCCCCAAGAAACCGGCAAAGGTATATATGCACAACCCAAATTTGATGCAGGTAGTGGGAGAAGAGAATCTCAGTTTGCAATCGTTGGCAGAAACATTCTTCTGTAACGCATTGTTTAAAGACCATACCGTAACAAAAGGCGAGAAAGGAGTGCATTTTGTAATAGACGGAGAGTATTCTTTTAAGGTAGGAACAATAAAATACAGAAAAAAAGAGTCAAACATCATTTATGCAGAGGATAATATAATGATAGGTCGAGAAAATGTTGTACCTTTGTGGATGTTTGGACTTCTCTATTAATAAATGAGAGAACAAGAAACTTATATTATAGTAAAAAGACTATATAAATTACTAATACTAAATAATTTAAACGAACATGAAACAAAAGAAAATGTTGACATGTGATGGAAACCAAGCAGCAGCGCACATATCTTATATGTTTAGCGAGGTTGCTGCAATTTACCCCATCACCCCATCATCTCCAATGGCAGAGTATGTTGATGAGTGGGCAGCCGCAGGACGTAAAAATATCTTCGGCGAAGTAGTATCAGTTCAAGAGATGCAATCAGAGGGAGGTGCAGCAGGAACCCTTCATGGTTCACTACAAGCAGGAGCCTTAACTACAACCTATACTGCATCGCAAGGATTGTTGTTGATGATACCTAATATGTACAAAATAGCAGGAGAATTGTTGCCTTGTGTATTCCACGTATCTGCTCGTACATTGGCATCACACGCACTATCAATCTTTGGTGATCACCAAGACGTTATGGCATGTCGCCAAACAGGATTTGCAATGTTGGCTGAGGGTTCAGTTCAAGAGGTTATGGACCTATCAGGAGTAGCACACTTGGCAACAATCAAATCACGCGTACCATTTGTAAACTTCTTTGACGGATTCCGTACATCACACGAGATTCAAAAAATTGAGATGATTGAGGAGTCTGATTTGGTACCATTGTTAGACAAAGAGGCACTTGCAGAGTTCCGCGAAAGAGCATTAAATCCAGAATCTCCTGTAATGCGTGGTATGGCAGAGAACCCTGAGACATTCTTCCAACACCGCGAATCATGTAACCGTTACTATGAGGCAGTACCTGAGATAGTACGCGGATATATGAAAGAGATTTCAAAAATCACAGGACGCAACTACGATCTATTCACATATTACGGAGCAGAAGATGCTGATCGCGTAATCATAGCAATGGGATCAGTAACAGAGGCTGCACGTGAGGCAATTGATTACCTAACAGCAAAAGGCGAGAAGGTAGGTTTGGTAACAGTACACCTATATCGTCCATTCTCAGCAAAAGACTTTATTGCAGCAGTTCCGGCAACAGCAAAACGTATTGCAGTATTAGACCGCACTAAAGAGCCGGGAGCAACAGGAGAGCCTCTATATCTTGACGTAAAAGATTGTTTCTATGGAAAAGAGAACGCTCCCGTTATCGTAGGTGGACGTTATGGATTATCATCAAAAGACACTACTCCTGCACAAATCCTTGCAGTATATGAGAACTTAGCATTACCAATGCCTAAAAACCAATTCACAATAGGTATAAACGATGATGTAAACTACACATCACTACCAGTTGGCGAGGAGATAGCAATGGGCGATGCTGACGCATTTGAAGGAAAATTCTTTGGATTAGGAGCAGACGGAACAGTAGGAGCAAACAAAAACTCAGTAAAAATCATTGGAGAGAACACCGACAAATATTGTCAAGCATACTTCTCATACGACTCTAAAAAGTCAGGAGGATTTACTTGTTCTCACCTACGTTTCGGAGACAAACCAATCCGTTCAACATATTTGGTAAACACTCCAAGTTTTGTAGCATGTCACGTACAAGCATACTTGAAGATGTACGATGTATTGCGTGGAATCCGTCAAAACGGAACATTCCTATTGAATACTATCTGGAACGAAGAGGAGTTGGTAGCAAATATGCCAGCAAACGTAAAACGTACATTAGCACAAAAGAACATCACTCTATATACAATCAATGCAACAAAAATTGCACAAGAGATAGGTTTGGGTAATCGTACCAATACAATCTTGCAATCAGCATTCTTCCGTATAACTGAGGTAATCCCAGTAGATTTGGCAATTGAGCAAATGAAAAAATTCATTGTTAAATCATACGGTAAAAAAGGAGAAGATGTTGTTAATAAAAACTACGCAGCGGTAGATCGCGGAGGTGAGTATGTAAAAGTAGCAGTAGATCCTGCATGGGCAACACTTGCTGATGATGTAAAAGCAGAAAGCAAAGCTCCAGAGTTCTTCCAAAAAGTAGTAGCACCAATCAATGCACAATTAGGAGATGATCTACCAGTATCAACATTTGTTGGATTAGAGGATGGAACATGGCCAGCAGGAACAGCAAAATACGAAAAACGCGGAGTATCAGCATTTGTTCCTGAGTGGACAGCGGAAAACTGTATCCAATGTAACAAATGTGCATACGTTTGTCCTCACGCTTCAATACGTCCATTCGTATTAACAGCCGATGAGCAAGCAGGAAAAGAGTTCAAAACAATCAAAGCAGTAGGAAAATCATTCGAGGGAATGACATTCCGTATGCAAGTAGATGTAATGGACTGCTTAGGATGTTCAAACTGTGTTGACGTATGTCCTGGAAACAAAAACGGAAAAGCACTTGCAATGAAACCATTGCAAACTCAATTGGCAGAGGCAGAGAACTGGGATTACTGCGTAGAGAACGTATCATCAAAACAAGCACTTGTTGATGTTAAAGCAAACGTTAAGAACTCACAATTTGCAACACCATTGTTTGAGTTCTCAGGAGCATGTTCAGGTTGTGGTGAAACTCCATACGTAAAACTAATCACACAACTATTTGGTGAACGTCAAATGGTAGCAAATGCAACAGGATGTTCATCAATCTATTCAGGCTCAATTCCTTCAACTCCATATACAACTGCTAAAAACGGACGTGGACCAGCATGGGCAAACTCTCTATTCGAGGACTTCTGTGAGTTCGGATTAGGAATGTTCATAGCAGTAGATAAGATGCGTGTACGTTTGGCAGAGTTGATGACAAAAGCACAAGATTGCGATAAATGTCCAGCAGAACTTAAAGCACTATTTGCTGAGTGGGTTGAGAATAAAGAGAATGCCGATAAGACAGTAGAGTTAGAGGCACAAATCACTCCACTTGTAAAAGCAAATGTTGATGCTTGTCCATGTTGTAAAGAGATAGAGCCATTGTGCAAATTTATCATCAAGAAATCACAATGGATTATTGGAGGTGACGGAGCATCATACGATATTGGCTTTGGAGGATTAGACCATGTATTAGCATCTGGTAAGAATGTAAATATCTTGGTACTTGATACAGAGGTTTACTCAAACACAGGAGGTCAAGCATCAAAATCAACACCAGTTGGAGCGATAGCAAAATTTGCTGCCGCAGGAAAACGCATCCGTAAAAAAGACCTTGGATTGATAGCATCAACATACGGATATGTATATTGCGCACAAATAGCAATGGGAGCCGACCAAGCACAAGCACTAAAAGCAATTCGCGAGGCAGAGGCATACGATGGACCATCAATCATCATTGCTTACGCACCATGTATCAACCACGGAATTAAGAAAGGAATGGGAACAGCACAAGCAGAGCAAGCAGCCGCAGTTGAATGTGGATACTGGCACTTGTGGCGTTACAACCCACAATTAGAAGAAGAGGGCAAAAACCCATTCTCTTTGGATAGCAAAGAGCCACAATGGGATAAATTCCAAGACTTCTTAAAAGGCGAAGTACGTTTCGCATCATTGTGGAAACAATTCCCCGACCAAGCAGCAGAGTTGTTTGAGGCAGCACAAGCAAACGCAACATGGCGTTACAACAACTACAAACGCTTGTCGAAACAACAATGGGGCGTTGATGCAGAGTAAAAGAGTTGTTAGTTTTTAGTTTTCGGCTTCGCCGCCCCTACGGGGTAGTTGTTAGCTGAATAAAACATAATAATCAATGTGGGAGGTTGTTTGGTAGAGCAACCTCCTACTATTTTAATCGTACCCAAAATTTTGCAAAACTATAATAAATGCGTAAATTCGCATCTGTTAGAGAATAAGAATATATTTATTATATAAGATAATTCCTAATTCCTAATTGTGGCGTTAGCCACTCTCATTTCTAATTGAGAAAGAGGCCTCGTAGCTTAGCTGAATAGAGCGTCAGATTCCGGTTCTGAAGGTCAAGGGTTTGAATCCCTTCGAGGTCACATTATAAAAAATAGATAGTAATTAGTAGTGAGTAGATAGTAGTTACCATAAAATGTCTGTCACGTCCGCAAGAGCGTAGTTTGAAGGAGGAGAAACTAACTAATTAGTCCAATTAGACTAATAAGACTAATTGGTCTGATAATCAACTAACAACTAAAGTAATTATGAATGTAAAAATAGAAGAGAGTTGGCAACAACGCTTGCAAGAAGAGTTTGATAAGCCTTACTTTGAGATATTGACCAACTTTGTGCGTAACGAGTATGCCACAAATACCATATATCCCCCAGCAAAGTTGATATTCAATGCCTTTGACTCGTGCCCTTTTGATAAGGTAAAGGTGGTAATTTTGGGGCAAGATCCATATCATGAGCCGGGGCAAGCTCATGGGTTGTGTTTCTCGGTAAACGATGGAGTAATGTTTCCTCCATCACTACGCAATATCTTTAAAGAGATAGAGGGAGACTTAGGCATACCTCAACCACAAAGCGGAAATCTGCAACGATGGGCAGAGCAAGGAGTGTTGTTATTGAATGCCACCTTAACCGTAAGAGCGCAACAGGCAGGCTCGCACCAAAACAAAGGGTGGGAAGAGTTTACCGATGCAGTGATAAACAAGTTGGCAACCGAGCGAGATAACTTGGTATTTATTCTTTGGGGCTCGTATGCACAGCAAAAAGGAAAATACATTGACCGCAAACGACACTTGGTATTAACATCGGTGCATCCCTCGCCACTGTCGGCACATCGCGGATTTTTTGGTAATAAGCACTTTAGTAAAGCCAACACATATCTAAAAAACAACGGAATAGAACCTATAAATTGGTAGATTATGAAAGAAAAAATAGACTTAGAGGCAAGAGCAGAGTTAGCACGTAACCTATTTAAAAGCGGGTATAACTGTTCGCAATCAGTATTTATGGCGTATGCCGACGTATATAATATAGATAAAGATTTTGCTGCACGACTTGCTGCTCCTCTTGGTGGCGGAATGGGCAGACTGCGTGAGGTGTGCGGAGCCGTAAGTGGAGCATTCCTTGTGGCAGGGCAGGAGTTCTCAGCAGAAAATCCCAAAGACAGAGAAGCCAAAACACAAAACTACGCAGTAGTACAAGAACTTGCAGAGCAGTTTAAAAAAGAGAATGGTTCAATAATATGTCGTGAACTCTTGGGGCTAACCCCCGATGTAAAAGAGACACATGTGCCATCGGAACGCACTGCCGAATATTACAAACGCCGCCCCTGTGCCGAGTATGTAGCAATAGCCGCAAGAGTAGTAGGGGAGAGAATAAACAAGAACCGAGAATAATTTCTCGGTTTCTATTTGTAGGTACTTTGCTATTTTCTCCTTTATGTAATCTAATAACTAACAACTACCACGTAGGGGCAACGTAGTTGACAACTAACAACTTATCTGTCTGAAAGACATCTTCCTGTTCCAATTAAGCGGTCGTAACGTTCGCCAGGAACACGATGGTAAACATTTACTCTATACTCATTTTGAGTCTCATACTTGTTGCCTTCAATAACAGATGCTTTACCAATGCTTTCTCCTTTGGGTACGAATAGGTATTGGTAGTTATATGCTCCCTGTTTTAAGAGCATAAATTTCTCAAACATCCCTGTTTGAGGATTGCGTAGCATGCGGTTGTTGTCGCTAAAACGATATTCGCTTAACTCTCCGTCAATATAAATGTCACCTTCAGGGAGTAGCATCTCGCTTGCATCAAGTGTGAAGTGTACAACAAAATAGTCTGCCTGAATATGACTATCCTCTTCAAAATCTGTTTCGCGAATAACGTAACGTCCGTGCTGAGTCTCATCGTAAGAGTAAACCCGGCTCTCTCTCGGATAGTCACGCTCTAATATGGCGTGATAGTAGGGATCGTAATGGGTAAGCACATCAACTCCCATACCCTTATATTCGGTGCTGACCATCTCAAAACGGCGATACTCATTTCCTGCATCAAAAATCAAATCTTTGTTATGCTCATAAACAATCTCATCTTTATTAAAATATTGAGGTGATTGAACAAATGCCATATTGTCGAGGCGATTGTTCTGCATAACATATATTTTTAAGTCGTTAACAGGGTTTACAATATTGTAGTCGCTTCGGTCAATCCTGAACGATACCTGTTGGAAGTTATCGGCAAACCCTTTATCTGTTCTTGAACTTGCCGAGCAGTTTACCTTGACAGCCTCTTCGCTTACCATAAAACAGGCATAAAGAATAGGTCGTTCCCTTTGGTTTTGTGGATATACCACAACGGCATAATTGCCAGATACCTTAAACTGAATATCATCGTTTGGAAGGGTAATGTTGTAGTTTACATAGTTTTGAAAAGTGTTAAATGATAAATCCCAATCATAAACCTCTTGAATATCAAAACCATCGATATACTCAATGGTTGATAGCATAGAGGGTTGCCAGTTTGCATTACAGTGAACAATACTGTAACTCAAATCCTGATGTTCATCCTCAAACAAATCAAACGAAATGTTTATAAAATCATCAGAGTTAAGGCGTATAACGGTAGGGTACATAAACCCGTTGCCCGATTCAACTTTAAGAGAGTGAACCCTGCTGTCTAAACTTGCAGTTCTGTATGGTTTGTTTTGAGCAACTGCAATGTTACAAACAATCCAAAAACTAAATATTATATATAAATATCTCATTACTTTTTATTAAACTAACAAAGTTGCGAGTAAGCGAATACATTACCAAACTTGTTTGAGTATTGTTGAGCGAGAGCAAGTTCAACAAGCGAATGCTTGTTAACTAACAACTAACAATTCCCTTACCATTTTACCATAACCGAAGCACCAATAATATCGCCCGGGATTGGTGGTTTAACTTTTACTATTTCAACCTCTCCGCCCTCTGTTAAGGGGAAGTTTGCTTTAATAGCGTTCATTATTCTATACACAACACACTCCAATAAGTTTGATGGTGTACTCATTTCGCACTTAACAACGTCGTAAATGTCGGCATAGTTTATGGTGTCGCTAACCGAGTCGCTTTCGGCAGCTTTCGATATATCAAATTTAACTTTAACTCTTACAATGTAGTCGTTGCCAACTCTTCTCTCTTGCTTATCAACACCGTGGTAAGCGTGAATCTTAATCTCTTTAAGTTCTATATAACTCTCCATAGTCAGTAATTATCAATCACTCTCACAAATTTAGTAAATAAATCCAAACTGTCAACTATTCTATATATATATTAAGGTATATATTTTATCTTTTTGATAAACAAAAGAGTTAAAGGTTTAAGATAGAGCTCCCCTCTTTGCTCTTATAGATGTCAAAATGTACATAAAACGACTAATAAATTATCATAATGATATATCAAACCCTCCTTTTGATAGAAAACCGATTTTGCACATTCTAAATAAAATGAGCAAATAAACCCTTGTTTGTAAATCGCAAATGAGCGAAAATCAATTAATTACAAGATTAAAGATTTTTTTCTTTAATTATTATATATAATATAACAAAAAGTTGTACCTTTGCACTTGGTAAAAAATCCGTTGTAGAAAATGGCAGATTTAGTAAAAATAAAAAGAGGATTGGATATCCCATTGGTTGGAGAGGCAGAGAAAATCATACAAGAGGCACCTAAAGCCGAAATGTATGCAGTTGTCCCTGACGACTTTCATGGAGTAGTTCCAAAAATATTGGTAAAGAGTGGTGACGCAGTAAAGGCGGGAACACCACTTATGTGCGACAAAAATCGCCCTGAGGTTAACTTTGTATCGCCTGTTAGTGGAACAGTTGAGGCAGTAAATCGTGGCGAGCGTCGTAAAGTGTTAGAAATAGTAGTAAAATCAGATGGTAAGTTTGAGAGTGTAGAGTTTGAGAAACTTGATGCAAAGAAAATGGATGCACAAGTAATTAAAGCAACTCTATTGCAAAGCGGACTCTTCGCATTTATCAAACAACGTCCTTACGATGTAATTGCAAATCCCGAGATAGCACCTCGCGATATATTTGTAACAGCATTCGATTCGGCTCCATTAGCACCCGAGTTTGAATTTGTTGCAAAAGGTGAGGAGGCTGTTCTGCAAGCAGGAGTTGATGTGCTTTCAAAACTAACAAACGGAAAGGTATATGTTGGTGTAAATGCAACAAGTCAACTAAAACTTAATGGATGCGAGGTAGTGAAGTTCCAAGGCGCTCACCCGGCAGGAAACGTTGGAGTACAAATTGCAAACATTGCACCAGTAAGCAAAGGCGAGGTAGTTTGGACAATCTCTGCATTTGATTTGCTTTTGATTGGACGTCTGTTCACAACAGGCAAACTCGATTTTACTCGCATTATTACCCTTGCTGGTTCAGAGGTTGAGGCTCCTAAATATGTTAAAACTATAATGGGAGCATCAATAGCGTCAGTAATCACTGGTAACGTCAAGAAAGCAGACCACAACCAACGTATAATTTCAGGAAACGTACTTACAGGAACAAAAGTTTCTGCATCAAATTATTTACGTGCATACTCATCACAAGTAACCATTATCCCTGAGGGAGATGATTGCAACGAGTTTGTTGGATGGGCAACACCGGGATGCGGAAAATTCAGCGTAAGCCGTACATTTGGTTCATGGTTGTTTGGAAAGAGCAAAAAGTATAACATTGATGCACGTCTTCGCGGTGGAGAGCGTGGAATAATAATGTCGGGCGAGTATGATAGTGTATTCCCAATGGATATACTGCCCGAGTTCTTGGTAAAAGCAGTAATAGCATTCGATATAGATAAGATGGAGAATCTTGGAATCTACGAGGTTGCTCCCGAAGATTTTGCTCTATGTGAGTTTGTTGATACTTCAAAACTCCCATTGCAACAAATAATTCGTAACGGATTGGATGCTCTAATGAAAGAGATGAACTAATAAGGAAAATTATTTGCACAGAGTATGGAGAAATTAAGAAAATATATCGACAAGATTAAACCAAATTTCGAGCCGGGCGGAAAATATGCAAAACTTCGCTCAGTGTTCGAAGGGTTTGAGACATTCCTGTTTGTACCAAACACAACATCAAAATCAGGAGTGCATATTCACGACTCAATCGATAGCAAGAGAACAATGACAGTTGTTATTCTTGCTTTAATACCAGCGCTATTGTTTGGTATGTATAATGTTGGATACCAACACTATTTGGCAATAGGAGAGTTAGCGTCAACAAGTTTCCTTACAATCTTCTTGTATGGATTCTTGGCAGTTTTGCCTAAAATTGTGGTATCGTATGTAGTAGGATTGGGAATAGAGTTTATCTCGGCTCAAATTCGTGGACACGAGATACAAGAGGGATTCTTGGTGTCTGGAATGCTGATACCAATGATTGTTCCAGTAGATACCCCATTGTGGATGATTGCAGTAGCAACAGCGTTTGCTGTAATATTCGCAAAAGAGATATTCGGAGGAACAGGTATGAATATCTTTAACGTTGCACTTATAACACGTGCATTCTTGTTCTTTGCATACCCTTCAAAAATGTCGGGAGATAGCGTATTTGTTCGCACCTCTGATACATTTGGAATGGGAGCAGGAAACGTAGTTGAGGGATTCTCAGGAGCAACACCTCTTGGTCAATTGGCAACTCAAACGTCTGAAAATATAACCTTGACAACAACAGTAGGAGAGCCTATTTCAACATGGGATATGTTCTTAGGATTAATACCCGGTTCAATTGGAGAGACTTCAACACTTGCAATTCTAATTGGTGCCGCAATATTGTTGTTCACTGGAATAGCAAGTTGGAGAATTATGTTGTCAGTATTTGTTGGAGGAATTTCAATGGCATTATTGGCAAATGCATTTGCATCTCCAACATATCCAGGTTCGTTCCTAACACCATTTGATCACATCTGTTTGGGAGGCTTTGCCTTTGCTGCAGTATTTATGGCAACCGACCCTGTAACAGGAGCAAGAACAAATGTTGGAAAATATATCTACGGATTCTTAATTGGTGCAATAACAATCATTATTCGTCTATACAACAATGGTTACCCCGAAGGTGCAATGTTGGCAGTACTATTGATGAACGTATTTGCGCCACTAATTGACTACTTTGTTGTTGAGAGCAATGTTAAACGCCGTTTAAAACGAGCAAAGAAAGGAGGAGCTACAAATGAATAAGCAATCAAACGTATATACAGTTATATATGCCTCTGTAATGGTAATAGTGGTTGCAGCAGTGTTGGCCTTTGTTGCAATGAGTCTTGCCCCAAAACAAGAGGAGAATATTCAAGTTGATAAGATGAAGCAAATCCTCTCGTCAATTGGAGTAGAAACAACAGCCAATAATGTTCAGGCAGAATATAAAAAATATATTACATCATCGTTTGTTTTAAACTCAAACGGAGATAAGGTAGAGGGCGAAGCATTTAATATAAATGTAGCAGCGCAAGTAAAACTGCCCGATGCTGAACGTAAATTACCCGTATTTGTAGCGCAAGTTGATGGTAATGCAACAAAATACATTATTCCAATGTATGGTGCAGGATTGTGGGGGCCAATATGGGGATATATCTCATTGGATGAAAACGGAAGCACTGTATATGGAGCATACTTTGCACATCAAGGAGAGACACCGGGATTAGGTGCTGAGATTGATAAACCTGCATTCTGTAACCAATTTATAGGTAAAAACTTTTTCAAAGACGGAGAGTTTAAATCGATAAAAGTTGAGAAGGTTGGTCAAAAACCTATGAACGGAGCAGACTATGTAGATGCAATTACAGGTGGAACAATCACAAGTCAAGGAGTATCGGCAATGATTGGAAACTCGTTTGCACCTTATGAGACATTCTTCAAATCATTAACAAATAATCAGGGAGAATAAGAGTATGTTATCAAAAAAGACAAAAGAGGCATTATTAGGTCCTCTATCAAAAAATAACCCTGTGTTAATACAGGTACTTGGTATATGTTCGGCACTTGCAGTAACCGCTAAATTAGAACCTGCATTTGTAATGGCTATATCGGTAACAGCAGTATTGGCTTTTGCCAATGTTATAATATCGTTGTTGCGTAATACAATACCTAACAGTATTCGTATCATAGTGCAATTGGTTGTAGTAGCAGCATTGGTAATCATTGTTGATCAAGTATTAAAAGCGTTTGTTTACGATGTAAGCAAACAGTTGTCAGTATTTATCGGCTTAATCATTACAAACTGTATTATTATGGGACGCCTTGAGGCATTTGCAATGGGTAATGGTCCATGGGAATCGTTCTTGGACGGCGTTGGAAACGGACTTGGTTACGGTTTGGTATTGATAATAATAGCCTTCTTCCGTGAGTTGTTAGGCTCAGGAACACTATTCGGTTATCAAGTAATACCCGATTGTGTATATGAGATTGGGTATGCAAACAATGGTTTGATGATTTTGCCTCCTATGGCATTGATAGTTGCAGGATGTATAATCTGGGCACATCGTTCAATGAATAAAGATTTACAAGAAAAATAATAACTATAAAGATTAGAAAAAAATGGAAACACTAAATCTCTTTATTAAGTCTATCTTTATAGACAATATGGTATTTGCCTACTTCTTGGGAATGTGTTCATATTTGGCAGTATCAAAGAATGTGAAAACATCAATGGGATTAGGTATTGCAGTAACTTTTGTGCTTACTATTACCTTGCCAGTAAACTATTTGCTTGAGAACTATATCCTAAAAGCAGGAGCATTGCAATGGTTGGGTGAAGAGTATGCTCAAGTCAATTTAAGTTTCTTATCGTTGATACTGTTCATAGCAGTAGTAGCATCAATGGTGCAATTACTTGAAATGATAATTGAGAAATATTCACCATCGTTATATAATCAACTTGGAATATTCTTGCCACTAATAGCCGTAAACTGTGCAATATTAGGAGGCTCTTTGTTTATGCAACAAAGAGAGTTTGCATCTGCAGGTGAGGCCACAGTATTTGGATTAGGTTCAGGAATAGGATGGTTGTTGGCAATAGTAGGAATTGCGGCAATACGCGAGAAATTATCATACTCAAATATCCCAGCACCACTTCGCGGAATAGGTATTACTTTCATCGTAACAGGTTTGATGGGTATAGCATTTATGAGTTTCTTGGGAATAAAACTTTAATAACGAACAAATAAAATATTATATATATGCAGTTGACAATTTTTTCAGCAGTTATAATATTCTTGATAATCATCCTTTTGTTAGTTGCAATCTTATTGGTTGCAAAAGCAAAGTTGGTGCAATCAGGAGATGTTACAGTAAATATAAATTCCGAGAGAAAAGTAGTAACTTCAGCAGGTTCAAGTTTGCTTAATGTAATGGCAGAGGATAAAATCTTTTTGCCATCGGCATGTGGAGGACAAGGAAACTGCGGTATGTGTAAGTGCCAAGTTGAAGAGGGTGGAGGCGAAATACTTCCAACCGAAGTTGGTTTCTTTAACCGCAAACAGATAAAAGAGAACTATCGTTTGGCTTGTCAGGTTAAAGTTAAAAACGATATGGAGGTTAAAATACCTCAAGAGGTACTCGGTATCAAGAAGTGGGAGTGCGAGGTTGTATCAAACAACAACGTGGCATCATTCATCAAAGAGTTTGTTGTTAAACTACCCGAAGGTGAAACTCTCGATTTCAAATCAGGAAGTTACATACAAATTGATGTACCTAAATATGAGGCTAAATTTGCCGATATGGATATAGATGAAAAATTCCGTGATGAGTGGGATAAGTTCAAAATGTGGGGACTTGTTTCTAAGAATACTGAAGAGACATACCGTGCGTACTCAATGGCCAACCACCCAGCCGAAGGTAATATTGTTATGTTGAATATTCGTATAGCAACACCTCCATTTGATCGTGCAACTGGAACATGGGCTGCGGGAATCAATCCGGGTATCTGTTCATCATACATCTTCTCTCGTAAACCGGGCGATAAAGTTACAGTATCAGGTCCTTACGGAGATTTCCATATCTTGGATACTAAACGTGAGATGTTATACATTGGTGGTGGAGCAGGTATGGCACCACTACGTTCACACCTATTACACCTATTCCATACTCTAAAAACAACTGATCGTAAAATATCATATTGGTATGGAGCGCGTTCACGCCGTGAGATATTCTACGAAGAGGATTTTCGTGCAATAGAGCGTGAATTCCCCAACTTCTCATTCCATATAGCATTGTCTGATCCGCAACCAGAGGATAATTGGACAGGTTACACAGGATTTATTCATCAAGTAATCTATGACAACTATCTTAAGACACACGATGCTCCAGAAGACATTGAGTATTACATGTGTGGTCCCGGTCCTATGGCTAATGCAGTTAAGAAGATGCTTTGGGATTTAGGAGTACCTCGTGAAATGTTGATGTTCGACGACTTTGGAGGATAAATCTTTAATTAGAAATTAGAAATGAGGAATTAGGAGTTAAAATCTTAAATCCTCATTTTTTTATAATCTCTTTTATCCTGACATTCTCTATATTAATAGCGTAAAATATATTTACGCTATTTTTTTGATATTTTTTAAATATTTGTAGAATTTAGCATCTGTTCTATAAAATATCAGAAAAATGAAATATTTAAAATCTATTTTGGTAGCGTTGGCTCTGTTGTTTACCTTGCCAATAATAACAGGTTGTAATAATAACGAAGATGACTCAGGTTTGGCACCCGAAAATCCATATAACGGACACGAATATGTTGATTTAGGATTGAGTGTAAAATGGGCAACTTGTAACATAGGAGCAACCAAGCCTGAAGGTTACGGAGATTACTTTGCATGGGGCGAGACCTTAAGCAAAGCAACTTACGAATGGAGTAACTATAAATGGTGTAATGGTACGAGTGAGGTAATGACCAAATACTGTTTAAGTTCAGAATATGGTCAGGTAGATAATAAAGAGAGCATTGAACTATCAGATGATGCAGCACGAGCAAGTTGGGGAGGAGACTGGCGAATACCCACTGAAACAGAGTTAGAAGAGTTAAGGGTAAAATGTACATGGGAGTGGACAACTAAAAACGGAGTAAACGGATATAAGGTAACAAGTAAGATAAACGGGAACTCAATCTTTTTACCTGCTGCAGGATACTCTTCAAATGAAAATCTGCTTGAAGCAGGAGTCTCTGGAAACTATTGGTCAAACAAACTCGTTGCCACCAATAGCCGTATGGCATCATACGTTTATCTACAATCAGCACAAACAAAAATGAATGAAGGTGTTCGCCGATGCGGACAATCAATACGAGCAGTATGTGGGGAGTCAAATCCTGATGCCACAAGTGCTCAAATATCGGTAACCTCAACAGAGGGCGGAAAAGCAACTGTGTCAGATGATAATGCAGTGTTTGGAGCAGAGATAACACTTACAGCCATACCCGATGATGGATATCACTTTGTTAATTGGACTGTTAATGATAAAGAGGTTTCAAAAGAAAATCCCTATACCGTAACAGCAATGGTGCCAACCCAATATAAAGCAAACTTTAAAAAGAATGGCCTATTAAACGGATATGAATATGTAGATTTGGGTTTAAGTGTAAAATGGGCAACCTGCAATGTAGGAGCAACCACTCCAGAAGAGTCTGGCGATTACTTTGCGTGGGGTGAAACCGTAACCAAAACAACATACGAATGGAGTAACTATAAGTTTGGTAATGGAGAAGAAGGATTATTGACAAAATATTGTACTGATTCAAAATATGGTACAGTAGATAACAAGACCACTCTTGAGCTATCTGATGATGCAGCAAGAGTAAATTGGGGAAAAGGTTGGCGGACACCCACAAAAGCCGAACTTGATGAATTGCAAACAGAGTGTTTGTGGTATTGGTCAAATAAAAATGGAGTAAAAGGATTTCAAGTAAAAAGTAAAATAAACGGAAACTCTATATTCCTTCCGGTCACAGGCTTTTACTATATCAATAGAATTGTATTGGAGGAAGAGGGGGCTTATTTCTCAAGTAATCTAAGTGTAACAAATAGTTGCTATGCTTACTATAATGGCTTTCAATCTAACACGACTTATGTGGGCTCTCTTAAACGATATTATGGACAACCTGTTCGTGCGGTGTGTGAGTAAAAATTAAATACCACGTTTAATCTCATTTATTAGTATTCGGTTGTCAACTTCGTTGCCCCTTCGGGATGGCTGATATAAAGTAATATTCAAATATACGGCAGGTTGTTCAAATGAGCAACTTGCTGTTGTTTTATACTGTTAATATTAACAACGCTAATTAGTTTAATTGCTCTAATGTATATAATTGATTTAACAGCTAAAAAACTATTATTTGTTAAAATATACAAATCAATTAACAAAATAATGGTAAAATTATTATCTTCGCAAAAAACAATAAAACAAGATACTTATGAAGACAAAGATAATTTTACTTTTTTTGCTCATAACATTGCCTCTGTCGGCACAAATATTAGAACCGGTAAAGTGGAATATAACAGAGCAAAAGGTTGATGAGAGTACTTTAGAACTCCATTTTAAAGCAACAATAGAGGAGGGGTGGCATCTCTATTCAAACCAGTTACCAGATGGTGGTCCATTAGCAACAGAGGTAACATATACAACCCTCGAAGGGGTTGAACTATCGGGAGAGTTAGCATCTAACAAAAAGAGCGAAGAAGAGTATGTTGAACTCTTCTCAATGGTACTCAACTTTTTTGAGAAAGAGGTAACATTTGTGCAACGATTAAAAATATTGTCGCCTGACTATAAAATTGAGGGAGCAATAAGATATATGGGTTGCAACAATCTAACATGTCTGACGCCAACTACTGAAGAGTTTGATTTTACATCATTGCAAGGAGGGGTAGTTGAGAGTGTCACATCTCCCGTATCTGTTACATCTTCTTTCTCGTGGACTCCTGTCGTAGATGAACTAAGAGAGATGGAGAGCGAAGAGCAAGAGGACAGGTCGTTACTCTATATCTTTATAGCAGGATTTATTGGCGGACTATTAGCACTTCTAACCCCATGCGTATGGCCTATGATTCCTATGACTGTGAGTTTCTTTTTAAAGCATAGCGGTAATCGCAAAAAGGCAATAAAGAGTGCAGTAATGTATGGTTTTGCCATAGTTATAATATATTTGTTGTTAGGCTTGCTAATAACAACCATATTTGGAGCAAGTGCATTGAACGATCTCTCAACAAACGCATGGTTTAATATATTCTTCTTTCTGTTGCTTGTTGTGTTTGCGGCATCGTTCTTTGGAGCATTTGAATTAACGCTGCCGGCATCGTGGACTACAAAACTTGATGCAAAAGCCGATGCAACAACAGGTTTTGTGAGTATTCTGCTGATGGCATTTACTCTTGCATTGGTGTCATTCTCATGCACAGGACCAATAATTGGTACTCTGCTTGTAGAGGCGGCATCATCGGGAATTACATTAAGTCCTCTACTTGGAATGTTAGGATTTGCAATAGCCTTAGCAATACCCTTTGTGCTGTTTGCCATATTCCCAACAATCATAAAGTCGTTGCCAAGGTCGGGCGGTTGGCTGAATAATGTAAAGGTGGTATTGGCGTTTATTGAGTTGGCATTAGCTCTGAAATTCTTGTCGGTTGCCGATTTGGCGTACGGTTGGAACATTCTGCCTCGCGAAACATTCCTGACTCTTTGGATAGTAATATTCTTCCTGTTAGGTTTGTATCTGTTGGGTGCGATTCAATTTAAACATGATAGTAAACCTAAATATCTTTCGGTTACGCGTCTGTTTCTTGCTATAATTCCATTGGCATTTGCAATATATATGATACCCGGATTATGGGGAGCACCATTAAAGGCAATATCGGCATTTGCACCACCTATGAGTACCCAAACATTCAATGTTTTGCCTCATAATACGGGTGTGCAATTTGATGATTATGACCAAGCAAAGGCATACGCAAAAGAACAAAACAAACCTATGTTTGTTGATTTTACAGGATACGGATGCGTAAATTGTCGTAAAATGGAGGCGGCAGTATTGGCAGATGATAAAGTAAATGATATATTAGAAAAAGAGTATGTAGTGGTAACCTTACATGTTGATGACAAAACTCCACTTTCAACACCTATTGAGATTGAGGAGTATGGGAAAAAAGTGACCTTAAAAACATACGGCGATAAGTGGAGCTATTTGCAACGATATAAATTTGGAGCTAATGCTCAACCCTATTATTTGCTTATATCTCCAAAAGGAAAACCTCTTGCCTCGCCATACGGTTATAACGAGGATGTAGATAATTTTATTAAATTCTTAAAAAAAGGTATAGATAAATAACAATAATAAAAATCGTAAGTTAAAAATATAGTTTTAAATTTTGGAAGTTACGATTAATACACTATATTTGTGTAGTTATTCGGAAAATTATGTCAGAAGGTAGAGAGACTAATATTATAAAACGATTGCAAAATAGTGTAAGTCTATTAAAGGAGAGTTACCTTCAAGTCGTTGAAGACAAGACTGCTGCTGAAACAGAATTGGAATCTTTAAGAGGTGAAGTTGAGGCACTAAAAAGAGAGTTGGCAGAGTCAAAGGCACAACTAAACGACATAAAAGCCAAACAACAAAGACTAATCACAGCTCGAGGATTTGTTGCCGAAGAGGGCGACATTAAGAGTGCCAGATTAAGGGTAAGTAGGTTAGTGCGGGAAATAGACAAATGCATCTCATTACTTAATCAATAGTTCTTAGATGCTATGGAAGATAAATTACGTATAACAATAACTGTTGCAGGAAAACGATTCTCAATGAGCGTCCCTCGAAAAAACGAGGAGATGTATCGTAGAGCGGCTGAACAACTCTCAAAAAAGATAGAGGAATATACTCGCCGTTCTCCCGATATGGCAGAGTCGGATATATTAGCACAAGCGGCCTTTTATATGTCGCTACACCTTCAGTTCTTAAAAGAGTCACATACTCAAGAGATGAAGGCTATAACAGATATATGTGAAGATATAGAGGCAATATTGCCTTCACAAGAATAAACGAAACGTAAAATATAAATATATACCGCACTACGCCATGGCAAGAGATTGCCATTGGGTGGTGCGTTTTTTTTATTAACTATTAAAAAATATAATATGGATAGCAGTATTATTATAATGACAGCAGTAGGAGTGGTTGCGGGAGCAGTGTTGATGCTGTTTATAACAAAAGTGCTTCTTCGCTCAAGAACAAAGAGAATCTTAGAGGAGGCACGTAGTGAGGCTGATGCTCATAAACGTGGGCAAATGTTAGAGGTAAAAGAGAAGTGTATTCAAATGAAGTCAGAGATGGAGCAACAGATAAATGCTCGTTACTCAAAACTTCAATCGGCTGAGTCTAAAGCTCAACAACGCGAATCACAAATCAATCAACAACAACAAGAATTACAACGTAAAAAGAATGAGTTAGAGAATCAAAAAGCAAACTTGGATTCTCAATTAGAGAAGGTAGAAAAGAAAAAAATTGAGGTTGAAAAAATCTACAAAGCACAAGTTGAGAAACTTGAGAAACTATCAGGTTTATCGGCAGAAGAGGCAAAAGAGCGTTTAGTTGAAACTCTAAAAGATGAAGCAAAAACGCAAGCAGCATCATACATAAACGACATTATGGATGAGGCAAAACTAACCGCAAACAAAGAGGCAAAACGAATAGTAATTCAAACAATACAACGCGTTGCAACTGAAACTACAATAGAGAATGCAGTAACAGTATTCCATATTGAATCTGATGAGATGAAAGGAAGAATCATCGGACGTGAAGGCCGCAACATACGTGCCTTAGAGGCAGCAACAGGAATAGAGATAATTGTTGATGATACCCCAGAGGCAATAGTATTGTCAGGATTTGATCCTGTTCGCCGTGAGATAGCACGTTTGGCTCTACACCAACTTGTAACTGACGGACGTATTCACCCGGCACGTATCGAAGAGGTGGTTGCAAAAGTACGTAAACAAATTGAGGATGAAATCATTGAGACAGGAAAACGAACTGCAATAGATTTGGGAATACATGGATTACACCCTGAGTTGATAAGGATGGTAGGAAAGATGAAATATCGTTCATCATACGGACAAAACCTACTACAACACTCACGCGAGACAGCAAACCTATGTGCTGTTATGGCAAGTGAGTTAGGATTAAATCCCAAAAAGGCAAAACGTGCAGGATTGTTACACGATATAGGTAAAGTGCCCGATGATGAGCCAGAACTACCACACGCACTATTAGGAATGAAACTCCTTGAGAAATACAAAGAGACACCTGATATCTGCAATGCAGTAGGAGCACACCACGATGAGGTGGAGATGACATCTCTGTTGGCCCCAATCGTTCAGGTATGCGATGCTATATCAGGAGCAAGACCGGGAGCAAGACGCGAGATTGTTGAGGCTTACATTAAACGTCTAAACGATTTGGAACAATTAGCTCTATCATATCCGGGAGTAACCAAAACATACGCAATACAAGCAGGTCGTGAGTTGCGTGTTGTAGTTGGTGCAGATAAGATAAACGATGTTGAGACCGAAAACTTGTCGGTAGAGATAGCAAAACGCATACAAGATGAGATGACCTATCCGGGACAAGTTAAGATTACTGTAATTCGTGAGACACGTGCAGTAAGTTATGCGAAGTAATCAATAATATTATCACCTATTGTAATTACTTAAATGGACAACAATCAAGAAAACAATATAAAAGATAACGATTCTCCTGTTGTCTGCAATAAAAGATACGGTCGAAATAAGTTAGAGACATTCGATTGGCTCAGCGATGTGCCTGCGGTGGGAACAAAGCAGTGCAACTTAGTTGAAGTTCAATTTAAAAATACCCGCAAGGGATATTACCTAAACTCTCTTAATCTTGATCTCTCAAAGGGTGATATGGTTGCGGTAGAGAGTAATCCGGGTCACGATATTGGAGAGGTAACTCTAACAGGACCATTGGTAATATGCCAAATGAAGAAGGTCGGGTTTAAAACTGATCAAGAGATAAAACGAGTATATCGAAAGGCAAAAGAGACCGATTTGCAGAAGTGGCAAGAGGCAAAATCGTTAGAACACTCAACAATGCTCAGGGCAAGGAAAATTGCCGAAGATCTAAATCTTAATATGAAGATTGGAGATGTTGAGTATCAAGGAGACGGAGCTAAGGCTATATTCTACTACATTGCCGATGATAGAGTGGATTTTCGCCAACTTATTAAGGTATTGGCTGATGCCTTTAAGGTGAGGATAGAGATGAAACAAATCGGAGCAAGACAAGAGGCTGGTCGAATAGGAGGAATAGGCCCTTGTGGACGACAACTATGTTGCTCGGCTTGGATGTCAAGTTTTATCTCTGTATCAACAAGTGCGGCTCGATACCAAGATATATCGCTCAATCCTCAAAAATTGGCTGGACAATGTGCAAAACTGAAATGCTGTATAAATTATGAGATTGATGCATACGTTGAGGGAACAAAACGAATGCCTTCTCGAGAGATAGTATTGCAGACAATTGATGGCGATTATTATCATTTCAAATCGGATATATTCAAACGCGAAATCACCTACTCAACAAGTAAGGAGGTTCCTGCAAACTTAGTGACAATATCTGCATCGCGAGCATTTGAGGTTATATCAATGAATAAACGAGGAGCAAAACCTCAGGCATTGGATAATGTAACTCCTCAAAAAGAGGAGCGAAAAGAGTTCTCAGATGTAGTTGGGCAAGATAGCCTTACACGATTTGATAAAGGAGCAAAAAAGAGAGGTAATAAAAACGGAAAATATCGTAAATCTAATAATTATCATTCAAAAGATAAACCAAAGAATGGTACAAAAGAGTAACTCTATAATATTAAGCATAGCAGCACTAATGGTGTTGCTATGTTATTCTTGTACGCAATCATCAGTAGCACATATCTATAATAGTGTGCCAAAGGATGGATGGAGTAGAGACTCTCTGTTAACATACAATATTCAAATAGATTCGTTAAGCCAAGAGTGCAATATTGATATTGAACTGACTTATAATAACAACTATCCATACAGCAATCTATATCTCTTACTCTCTGTTGCAGATAGTATGGCAAATATCGTATCGTCAGATACGCTTCAGTTACTTCTTGCCGATGAGTATGGCGAGTGGAATGGTGATGGGTGGGGAACAACTTATCAGCAACGCGAAGAGTATAAACGTGCCTTTGAATTTCCCTCATCGGGCAACTATAATATAACAATAGCTCAAGGAATGAGAGGAGAACCTATAAAGGGTATAGAGAGAGTGGGAGTGAAGGTTGATAAAGTGGAGAAATAGAGAAAATAATACACTGTAACACTGATAAAGGTATGGCAACAGAAGTTCAAATATCGGAATTGGCGAGAACTCTCTTCGTGGAGTACTCAGCGGGTGTTGTATGGGCTGATGTAGAGAATACTCAATACTGCTCAGAATTGTGGAGAGAGATTGATGAATTGACCGCAAAAATAAGAACTAATTATACCGTTGCAGATATTAAACAGCTGCCCACAATACACGCAACACGCAATGCCTATAAAATAGCAGGAAAAGATCCCAATCGTTATCGTCCATCGGCTGAGGCACTAATGCGTAGGTTGATTAATGGTAATGACCTATATAAAATATCGACCCTTGTTGATTTAATAAATCTTGTTTCGCTTAAAACGGGATACTCAATAGGGGGATTTGATAACGATAAAATTGTAGGGTGCCCTACTCTTGGAGTAGGAGAGAAAGATGAACAATTTGAAGGGATAGGTCGTGGGCTACTCAATATTGAGGGATTGCCAGTCTATCGCGATGAAATGGGCGGAATTGGAACACCTACAAGCGATGAAGTGCGTACCTCAATAACCTCTACTACAAAAAGAATATTTGTAATAATAAATGCCTATTCAGGCATTGAGGGTTTACAAGATGCAATTGATTTTACCGTAAGTTTGCTAAAAAAATATGCAAATGCCCAAGATATAAGATCTGCAATATTTACGGCAAATCCGTAAAAGAGAGTTACTCTTTTACGAATATTGAAAAGTTTACGCTACCATAAACTCTATGCTCTGAGAAGTAGGGGAGAGATGAAAAGTCAAAATTTCTTGGATGCTCCATAATAAATACACCCCCATCATTAAGAATATCTCTCTCGAGAATTAACGATGGAATCGTATCAAAATTCTTCATATCGTAAGGGGGATCAGCAAAAACAATATCAAACTTCTCGCTACACGATGGTATAAATTTAAATACATCTCCTCTTATCACTTCAATCTCGTTTGCGCCTAAAGTCTCAGCTACCTTCTTTATAAATTTGAACTGAACTGGATAGTTCTCAACCGAAACAACCCTGCTGCAACCACGCGATGCAAATTCAAAACTAACAGCACCAGTGCCAGCAAAGAGGTCAAGAGCCTTCAAGCCCTCAAACTCAATACTGTTGGATAGAACATTAAAAATATTCTCACGAGCAAAATCTGTAGTTGGTCGAGCCTTGATATTAGAGGGAACATCAAATCTTCTCTTTCCGTATTTACCGCTTATGATACGCATAAAAAATCAATCTAAAATTTAGCATAAAATTAGTAAAGAGTTTTCATTAAAAAAACATTTAAGGTAAAAGATATTTTCTTGTAACAACAATTCCTTTATCTAAGATAAAATCTTAATAAAAATAGTTATCTTCGCATTGTTATACGATATAAACTGATGAAGGATAAATTTATAAATAGTCTCTCGCAAAACTTGCCATATACCCCTACCCAAGATCAGGCAATAGTAATGGCAAAACTTGTAACATTTGTTTTTAGAGCAGTAGGTCGCGAGGTGTTTCTGTTAAAAGGATATGCAGGAACGGGAAAGAGTTCGCTTGTGGGGGCATTGGTAAAAACCCTCTCTCAGTACTCAATGAAAAGCGTGCTATTAGCACCCACAGGACGCGCAGCAAAAGTTTTTGGTTTATACGCAAACACTCCGGCATATACAATACATAAAAAGATATACCGACAAAAGAGTTTTTCGCCTGATATGACAGGTTTTACATTAACGGATAATCGCCATAAACAAACACTCTTTATTGTTGATGAGGCATCTATGATAGCCTCCTCTTCCGATACCTCCTCAGATCTGTTAAGTGACTTAATAGAGTATGTCTATTCATCTCCGGGATGTAAACTTGTGCTAATAGGAGATACGGCACAATTGCCTCCGGTAGGTCAAGCAAATACCCCGGCCTTAGAGTCGAGAGTTCTGGAAGAGTATCTTTTGAAGGTGACTGAAGTAACACTCACAGAGGTAATACGTCAAAGTTTAACTTCGGGAATACTCTACAATGCGACTAAACTCCGAGAGATGATGCAAGAGGATTTTCTCTCTACGCCAAAGATAGAGATAGCCTCTTTCTCAGATATTAGAAGCATCACAGGTTATGAGTTGTTAGAGGAGCTTGAGAGTGCATACTCTCGTGACGGAAAAGACCAAACCATAATAGTGACTCGCTCCAACAAGCGAGCAAATATATTTAACGATGGAGTAAGAAACAGAATACTATATCGAGAGGAGGAGTTAGAGTCGGGCGATTTGCTAATGATTGCAAAAAACAACTATTACTGGGGTGAGAAGATAGAGGAGTTAGATTTCATTGCCAATGGCGATGTTGCTCAAGTGTTGCGAGTAAGAGGATATAATGAAATGTATGGATTTCGTTTTGCCGATGTAACACTACGCCTCCTTGATTATGATGTTGATATAGATGCAAAGATAATGCTTGATACTTTGCATCTGGAGTATCCATCTCTCACTCCTGAACTCAACAATCAACTCTTTACAAAGGTAATGGAAGATTATGCCGATGTGAGAACTAAACGAGAGAGAGTGAAACGAGTAAAACTCGACAAATGGTTTAATGCTCTACAAGTAAAATATGCCTATGCCGTAACTTGTCACAAAGCACAAGGTGGTCAGTGGCAGAACGTATTTATAGATATGGGTAATATCTCAGAGGATGCTGTAAGTCTCGATTTTTTCAGGTGGTTATATACTGCATTTACCCGATCAACCGAAAGGCTCTATTTGATAAATACCCCAAAGCACTTTTTAAAAGAGAGAGAAGAGGAGTTATAAGATAGGGCTAAATAGTCGGGCAACAGACTCGGCAATCTTAGAGAATATACTACGTCTGTTCCAACTCTTAATAGAGACTCTTTTACACTCTTTCAAATCTTGCATAAAAATCTCGGCATACCTGCTATTAAACTCTTTATCGTAAATGAAAGCATTAATTTCAAAGTTCTGTTCAAAACTTCTTGAATCAAAGTTTGTTGAGCCAATACTTGTAATCTCATCATCAACAAGAATAGTCTTGGCATGTAGGAAACCCTTTTTGTAAAAATATATCTTAACATTCGACTTCAACATCTCTGCAATATAGGAGCAGCTTGCCTTCTGTAAAAGTTTGGAGTCAGAATGGTAGGGGAGCATAATTCTAACATCAACACCCGAAAGAGCCGCAATTTTAAGAGCATTAATAGCCGCACTATTGGGTAGAAAATATGGAGTTTGAATAAATACCCTTTCGTTGGCGTTGGTAATAATTTTGGAGAACATTAAAAAAATAGATTTATGTTCATCCAAAGGGCCACTGGTCAAAAGTTGAATAGTTGCACCATTAGAGAAATTTTCAGTTTTGGGGAAATAACTGCTATCTGATAGTAACTCTTTAGTGGTAAAGTTCCAATCCACCATAAAAATTGCTTGAAGTTCTTTAACAGCTTCGCCTTCAATTCTGATATGAGTATCTCTCCATTCTCCCCATTTGTCGCCAGTAACATATCTGTCTGCAACGTTCATTCCGCCCACGTAGCCAATAGTACCATCAATAATTGCAACTTTTCGGTGGTTTCTGTAATTGAGTTTATTAGCAAGTTGAGGGAATGTAACTTTAAAGAATGGTTTAGCGTCAATACCCGCTACAATCATACTCTCAAAAAAATCTTTCTCTCGCAAACTCCAACACCCTACATCATCATATAGAACTCTCACCTCAACGCCTTCCGAAGCCTTTTGTATTAGCAACCTTTTAAGCTCGTTGCCAAGATTATCATTCTCTATGATATAATATTGGATATGGATAAAACTTTTAGCATTTTTTATATCATTAAAAAGAATATAATACTTATCTTTACCGCAAGTAAATATATCAATCTTATTATTGATGGTCACTAAAGCACGAGTAAGTTTATGTCCCATGATAATAAGTTGTTGAGTAGTATCTTTGAAATCAGGAATATTAGCGTTGTTAACCAAAATACTATTGTTTACCAAACGTTCTAATTTGCGTTTGCTTCTACGCGAAATCATACGCTGAGAACGCTGGTCTCTGCCAAAAAACAGGTAGAAAATAAACCCAACAATAGGTAAAAGAGTTAATACAGATAACCACGCAATAGTTTTAACAGGATTTCTGTTCTCAGATATTATAAGAATTATAAATATAATATTAAGCAGAATAATGGTGAGGTAGATAAAATTATATATCCACTCTCCTGCATTACTAATTGATAATATAATATTCATATAATAAGAGAAAAAGGTTGATGCAAACTTACGAAAAAAGATATAAATAAAAAATAGAAACAAAGAGTATAAATTAAAAACAAAGAATTATGAAAAAGATTTTCTTACTATTTATGTTGGCAATTATGAGTATGACCTCAATGTCACTATCAGCCAAGGAGATAACACAAGCAACAGATGAAACGTTTGCCAGCGAGATAAAAGAGGGATATGTATTGGTAGATTTTTGGGCAACATGGTGTCCTCCATGTAGAGCATTGGCTCCAATCTTTGCTGATCTATCACAAGAGTTTGCCGGGGAGGTGAAGTTTGTGAAATTAGATGTGGATAGGGCTCCTAAAACCGCCGCTCTATATGGAATAAGATCTATTCCAACACTAATCCTTTTCAAGGATGGTAAACAAGTTCAAAAATGGATAGGGGGTAGAAGTAAAGAAGATTTAAGAATACTTATAAAGGGAGCAATAAGTAAGATGACTGTAAAATAATGTTAAAAATTTTATTTTTCCACAAAAAAGTATTACTTTTGCACCCGTAGAATTTAAAAACTAAGTAAAAAGATGAAAGCATTAACATTTTCAATTGGTGAGAATGCAGGAAAACTTTGGCACGTTTTAGAGGCTAATACTGAAATGAATGTAACTCAATTAAAAGAGAAAACAGGTCTTAAAACAGCAGATTTGTATGCTGCAATAGGATGGTTGGCTCGTGAAGGTAAAATATATTGTCGCGAGGAGAAATCAACACTATATTTCAGCAACAAATTTATTGAAGGATTCTTCGTATTCGGATAATTTTAATTTATCGAAAGATAACAAATAAGAGGTGTTTTCTATTGAATAACACCTCTTATTTTATTATGTTCTGTTATTTATATATAAAATCTTTTTTATAAAGTAAGAACAGCATCTAACTAATAATTCCTCCCTGCTGGGAGAGATAACCAATACCCCTTATCCTACTAAACCAAAGTTTACGATGCGTTTAAATAGTTTATCAAGCCTAAGCTTTAAAATAAGATGTTCGGGTTGAGATAAGTCGGGGTCATTTTCTAACACTCTGCTTGCACAATCTCTTGCCAACTGCAAAATTTGAGCATCGCGAGTAATGTTTGCAATCTTTAAGTTAAAAGCCATTCCGCTCTGTTGAGTTCCCTCCATATCGCCCGGACCTCTCAATTTAAGGTCGGCTTCAGCAATCTCAAAACCATCGTTTGTCTTGCACATAATATCTAAACGTTTGCGAGAGTTTTCGCTAAGTTTGTGTGTGGTTTTAAGAATACAATACGACTGTTCTGCTCCTCTGCCAACTCTACCTCTAAGTTGATGAAGTTGAGCAAGTCCAAACCTCTCGGCATTTTCAATAACCATAACAGATGCATTGGGTACATCTACTCCAACCTCAATAACTGTGGTGGCAACCATAATCTTAGCCTTGCCGGATGCAAATTTCTGCATCTCCTCCTCCTTCTCTGAACTATTCATCTTGCCATGCACCATACATACCTCGTACTCCTTAAACAGGTTCTTAACGTAGTTATAACCCTCTTCAAGATTCTTCAAGTCGCTCTTCTCGCTCTCCTTAATTAAGGGGTAAACAATATATACCTGCCTTCCGGCTTCAATCTGTTTTCTAATACCGCTATACATTTTGTCGGCACCAGAATCAAATCTAAGAATAGTGGAGATAGGTTTTCTACCCGGAGGGAGTTCGTCAATAACCGATACATCCAAATCTCCATACAGAGTCATTGCCAATGTGCGAGGAATAGGAGTTGCGGTCATAACTAAAATATGAGGAGGTTGGTTATTTTTTTTCCAAAGCTTCGATCTCTGAACAACACCAAAGCGGTGTTGCTCATCAACAATAACCAAACCAAGATTCTTGAAAATTACATTATCTTCAATAAGAGCGTGCGTACCAACAATAAAATTAATAGTACCATCTTTTAATCCCTTGTCAATAGCATCTCTTTCGCTTTTCTTTGTTGAACCGGTAAGTAGAGCAATATTAATGTTTAAGCCAGAGAGAAGTCGTTTGATATTCTCATAATGTTGAGTAGCCAGAATTTCAGTGGGAGCCATAATACAGGCCTGAAAATCATTATCAGCAGCAATCAGCATACTCATAATAGCCACGAGAGTTTTGCCACTACCAACATCTCCTTGTAATAATCTGTTCATCTGCTTGCCACTACCCATATCATATCTAATCTCCTTAATAACTCTCTTTTGAGCATTGGTGAGTTCAAAGGGTAGGCAATACTTGTAAAAGTTATTTACATTATCTCCAATTCTCTTAAACTTAAACCCATTCAAACTTCTCTCTCTCAACTTCATATATCGCAGTATGTTAAGTTGAATATAAAAAAGTTCCTCAAATTTAAGTCTGAAACTTGCTTTCTGTAAATCTTCGTTTGACTTTGGGAAGTGTATGTTTCTTAAAGCGTCATTAATATTGACAAGGTTGCACTCTTTTGCCACATCTATCGATATGGTTTCAAAGATAGGAACTTTCAAACTTTTAAAGATGCTCTCAACAAGTTTTGAAATAACTTTGGAGTTAATGAATTTCTTCTTCATCTCTTCGGTGGTACTATAATACCCTTGAAGAGAGTGTTTGCGTTCTGTGACAGGATCAACTTTGTCTATCTCGGGGTGGGCAATAGATATTTTAGAACCATATTGGGCAGGTTTCCCAAATACCGTATATTTAGTTCCAAGTCGGTAGCTCTCTTTAATATATTTTGTACCTTTAAACCAAACTAACTCAATTGTTCCAGTGCCATCCGAGAATGTGGCACTCAATCGTTTTGCTCTGCCTGTTCCAACCTCTTCGTATGAGATAATCTCACCTTCAATCTGAATGTATGGAAAATTACCGTCAATCTCGTTGATTTTAAAAACTTTACTGCGGTCAATATATTTATAAGGAAAGTAGTACAACAAATCTTCGTAAGTTGCAACACCAATCTCTTTTTTTAGAATTTCGGCACGTTTAGGTCCAACGCCGGCAAGAAATTTAATATCGATTTTAGAAAATTCCGACATGGTTTGCTAATAACTCGGCAATAGATAAATCCTTTGCCGAAGTGATTTTAATGTTACTATCTTCTCCCTCTATAATGCTAATTTGCGTGCCATATCTCTCAACAACCGAAGCATCATCTGTGAAGCACTCCTCAAAGGGTAACTCGTATGCCTTCTTAATAATATTACTTTTAAAAACTTGAGGAGTTTGTATTGCTCTATAAGCTTCTCTGTTAACAGAGTGACTTTTACCATCCGCTTCGTTCACAACTCTTAAAGAGTCTGTTACTTTAATGGCGGGGATAACAGCGGAGAAAGTCTCTGCATTTGAGTATAATCTATCAATAAGTTGCTTGGAAATTAACGGACGTACACCGTCATGGATGCCAACAATAGAGTTGTTGTCAATCTCGGTCAAACCATTTTTTACCGATTCCCAACGCGAAGTACCACCCTTGACAAGCTTGTGGGGAGTTGTGAAGTTATATTTTTTGCATAATTCTTGCCAAAGAGAGAAGTGTCCTTCGGGAATAACAACCACAATTTCAAAGGAGTTATCGCTACGGTAGAAGGCTTCAATAGTACGCATTAAGACGGGTTTGTTATTCAAAAGCAAAAACTGTTTTGGAATATCACTTCCAAAACGAGTGCCTTTGCCTCCTGCGACAATAACAACACACCTCTTCATTCTCTATTTATACAGATTCTTTTTAACGTCTTTAATACTATTGTATTTGTTTTCAACAACAATATTTTGGTTTTTATCCATAGCTCCCCATTTTCCATCTTTCTTAAAGATGAATATCTCTTCGTCAAAACACAAAATTTCAAAAACATCAACTGTTACAGCATCATCGCCGTTGTATGAGTTAACAATATTAACCTCAATCAGTTTATCGTTAAAAGCGTAAATATTCTGGTATTCAAAAGGAATAACCTCGTTGCCTTCGCAATCAATGTATCCATATTTACCGCCATATTTGACTTTTGCCATACCATTGCAGAACTCCGATACTTCATTATATTTGAAAGCAATCTTTGTTTCTCCGCTTTTGTTAATGTAGCCCCACTTGCCTGTAAATTTAGCAATGGCCAAACTATCAACAAAATTACCGATAGTATCGTATTTGGCAGGAGCAATATCCATTCCGTATGCGTCAATGTAACCCCATTTAACATTAAGTTTAACAGGAGTTCTTAACTCACTATCGGGTTTACCCAAGTTAACATACATACAAGGAACAATCTCCTCTCCATTAGTGTTTACATATCCCCACATACCCATAGAGTTGACTTTAACCAAACCATTTTCAATCTCTTGGGTATCATCAAAGTTACAAGCAATAATCTCTTTACCGGTTTTGTCGATAAAACCAAACTTGTCATTTATGCTAACTCTTGCATAGTCGCCAATAAACGACTCAATTTGTTGGTATTTTGGGGCAACAATTACAGAACCATTTTTATTAATCAATCCCCATTTCAAACCATCTTTGATTTTGGCAATGTTATTTTCGTCAAACTCAGATATTACAGTATATTTTGCAGGAATAACCTCTTTACCGGTTTTGTCGATATATCCCCATTTGCCATTCTTTTTAACTTTTGCAATATCATCCTTAAAGTCTCCGGCCTCTTGGAATTCAAAATAGGTTACAGTGTTGCAATCAATGTTAATGTAACCCCACGACCATCCATGTTTAACTCTTGCAATACCATCACTAAAAGGCATAGCATAATCGTAATGAGCCTCTGTAATCTTCTTGCCGGTGTTATCGATATATCCGTATTTGCTAAACTCTTTGTATGGGGCTCTACCTTGAGCAAAAGCTCCTAATTGCTCAAAAGCACTATTCGATACTTTCTTACCGCTTTTATTAATAACGTACCACGAAGTTCCCTCTGATATTGTGGCAACACCATCGCTAAAAGGAGTAGCATTGTCATATTTTACCTTGACAACTTCATTGCCTAAGGTGTTGATATAACCCTTTTTTCCGCCAGAGATAACACCTCTTTTATTTGGTGTTCCTCCAATATTGACAATTGCCATTCCATCGCAAAAATCCGATGCATCATCGTATTTAATATCGGTTACATTTTCTCCTTTGTAATTAATATAACCAAATTTATTATTCATCTTAACTTTAAGAATCCCAAACTCCGAAGTAAAGATGATTTCATCGTAGATAGGTGGAACAACCTCTTCGCCTTTCTCATCTATAAGACCATATTTGCCTCCTCTAAGTTTATAGATTTGTTGCATAGTTGGCTCATATACAAATGCGGATGTTGTACTATTATCATATACCCAAATCTTCTCAAAATTTCTCTCTTTTTCTGTGTCGCTCACACCTTTTGGAGTGCCGGTCTTAACCCACTTTGCTCCCATATTAACAACAGCAAAACCATTGTTAAAGTCCCATATAGCATCGTATGCAGGAGCTGTAATTTCGTTGCCGTCAGCATCGCAAACGCCCCATTTCAAATTATTCCAAACTTTGAAATAGCCATCTTTGTAGTCATCAAATTGAGAAAATCCATATCTTGCGTTTACGGATTTTTCTACTGTTGATGCCTCCGATACAAATGCAATTACAAGCGAAAACAATACTAATAGGGAAAATCTTTTTTGGTTCATAATAAATGTTCTTTTTTTAATTATAAATGCAAATATATGCAAAAAAGTGTTTTATACAACTATTTTATATAAATTATACCTATTTAAAGTAAACTTTTTGCACTTTTACACCACTATTATCTTTAACTCTTACAATGTATATACCTTTATTGTATTTGCCAATGTTTACAGACAAAGAACTGTTATTGCTGGTAGAGTTGTGAATACACATACCCGAAACATCATAAATCCATATATGTGCATTACCCTCTATGCCATTAATTGTCAATACCTCGCCATTAACAATGGCAAATAGAGTCTCTTCATTATTTTTGCTCTCCTCAATTCCAATAGTTGTGTTAGGTGTTATAGAGAAAGGACAATCCCAAGATAGGAACGGGTCAAACTTTTGTGTAATATTGGCATTTATATTAACCTTATAACCAAAAGGTGGAATTTCGTTTAATGATATAGTAAATATCTTAGTTGCCTCTTCATTAACATCCAAAGCATTAAGATTAATATTGTTTGTTACGATTGTCAAATATTCATCTTCTGTTGAAAGAGTAATAGTGCTTCTTGCTTGTTGGTTATATTTACCATCATTAACAAATGTAATCTCTATCTCGTTATCTCCAACTTCCATTGCTTCGTTATATACAACCGATTTTATGGCAATATTGTAGTCGGCTTTGTTTGTTGTGGCAGAAACCCACTCTGATAACTCCGATTCGCTACCATTATAAACCGAACTAATCTTATACCAATATTCTGTATTAGGTCTAAGATTTGTATCTGTAAATTGAGTTATTCCATTAACAGTAGTTATAAGTTCGCAATCGCTGTTATATATGTTGTAGCTTTGAACATTTGCAACTGCATCCCAAGAGAGTTTGATGCTCTTCTCATCAATAGCCGTAGCCACAATATTTGAGGGAGCAGGGATAGGATCAGATTTTACCTTAACTGAGAAGTAGCTGTAATTGTTGTATTTAACGTTATCTGAAACATCAATAACACTTTCAAACATTGCATCATCAACAAGTAAAAGATGGAGATCATATCCGTTATTAAGGAGAGTCCACTCTTCTTCGGTAAAGAAGTTTCTGATAGCAACATAAATATCCTTGCCTTCATACTCGCTTAAATCAATAGAGTATTCTTGCCACTCTGTGCCACTTACGTCGTTAATGATCCACTCCTTAATAGTGGTAAAGGAGTCGGCAGAGTTGTTTCCTGTCTCTGAAATAGCAACCCCAAAATGCTGACCATTATAGAAAATATTGTCAGTTCTTACTTTGAATTTAAATTTACTATCTTTGGTGGCTCTTATTTTTGGCGATACTAAATAGTTGTCAATAGGAACGCTATATTCAATCATTGCTATCATACAATATGCTTCGCTTATCAAACAACCTTTGCCCGAATAAACTTCACCTATGTTTTCAACATAATGGCTAACATAATTTGATGAGTGCCACCATGGATGGTCTCTGTCGTCATTACTTGCATCAAAAGTAGTCCAGCCACAGAAACCTTCGTCATAATAGCCATAGTCATTCTTTTCTGTTTCAAATTCATAGATAATATCTTTAACTTGACTGAAGTTATTAGGGGTAGTATAAATATCAAAATTTACTGTTGAGTTGTCAGTAATAGATTTATCTATATTAACGCCAAAACTTACACTCTCTTTGCCTCCTACGCTTAAAGTGTTAATCTCATCACTTTTTTTAATGAAACTAACGTATGGCGAAGTAGAACTTAGTGTAACCGAAGACTTATCGGTAGTAGCAACAGTTCCGTTATTAATCAACTCTACGTCAAACCAAACATCTTCTCCAGCCTCAATAGTCTCAATGGATTTTGAGTTGAAAACAATCTTAGGCTCAGCATCAATCTTTATAACAAGTTCGTCATTCCAAACAAGTTCTCCATCGGTGGTAGTTAGTTTTAAGAGCAGATTATGACCATTAGGAGTGGCAGAATCAATATTTAATGAGAAAGTAATCTCTTTCTCCTCATTGCTGTTTATTATGCCCAAACTTTTAGTGTCATCATTAATAGAAACGTAGTTGTCGTTGGTTGTGAGAATTGTAGTTGTACTCTCGCCACTATTACCCTTGCCAAAGTTTCTAAGAGTCAAACAAATGTCTAATGCGCCTTGATTTGCCTTGGTGGGAGAAAACCCGGTTAATTTAACGAAAGGTTTTTCAATAGAACTCTCAATGCCATTAATAGCATTTAAAGCATCAATACGTCCGGAACCAGTAAGGTTATTTTTCTTGTCTCCTAATTTAACAGCTGTATTCTCAATTATTTCGCAAATCTCGGCAGGCGTTAAGTTGGGATTTTTCTCTAACATAAGAGCCATAACACCTGCAACGCATGGAGTAGCCTGCGATGTGCCTGAGTTAAATTTATATTTGTTGTTTGTATCGTGTTTAAGCGAGTAAATCATATTTCCGGGAGCAACTATGTCGGGGCGTATAAGACCAATATTGTTTTCATTGTAAGCATAGTCGTCCCATTCACTGCCTTGCCATGTTGATGGACCTTGAGAAGAGAAAGATGCATACTCGTCATTGCTGTAAACAGCACCAACGCAAACAATACTCGAGATTCCGCCACTATTCTCCATTTGGTCTTCGTGAATATATGGAGGAGGACAACTTGCCGGAATGTCAATATTATTGGGGACACCTATACTATTGCCGTCATTACCTGCTGCAGCACAAACAATAACACCGGCCTCAAGTACATTCTCAAATGTTTTTCGAAGTGATGTTTTAGCAGCATCGCCAATCTGACTATTCTTAAAACCTAACGACATACTCAATATGTCAGCGCCATTCTCAACGGCAAACTCAACACCCTTAATCATCTGTTCGGGAGTTCCGCCTCCACTTCTGTTTACAATTTTTAAGGTCATCAGTGATGCGTCAGGTGCAATACCTGTTGTGTTTCCCGATGTTCCATCTCCACAAACAATACCTGCACAGTGTGTGCCATGTCCAAAGTCATCTTTAATGTTGCTATTACCTCCAATATCTTTAGAAGCAAAGTTCCATCCGTGAATAATATCGTCAGCAATACCATCACCATCGCAATCAGCATATCCGCTCCATAGGTGGTCGCTTAGGTCGTAATGGTCAAAGTTTGTTCCTGAGTCCAGAACGGCAACAACAACATTCTTTCCGGTATAACCTAATGCCCATACATCATCGGCATTAATCTGAAGAACGTGAGGTGTAGCATTTGTATTATTAGCAAGAGTCTCTGCCAAACTCTCATCTTCCAAATTGTCGCAAATAAGCGTAACTTCTTTGTTTAATCCTATAATGTCAATCTCATCAATAAAAGAAAGAGCCTCAATAACCTCCCTCTTTGCATCGCAGCATATTGAGTTAGAAAGCCAGTGGCAACTGATATTAGCCACGCGGTTTATCTTCTCTTCGCTTTTTAAAAGTTCAAGAATATTTGTTTGAGACTTTTGTGAATGATTTTTAAGTTCATTAATAACAACATCCTTTTTTATTTCAGTATTTTTAATGAGCAGGGTTTTTGATTTTAGTCCCTTTCTGTCTATTTGCGATTTGAAAACAATATTAATGCTTATCATATCATCGCAACGTTGCATTATTAATTGTTGAAGTTCTTGCTCAACTTTGGGTTGGGCTACAATAACAGAAGATAAAAATAGCAAAAATGCTATAAAAAAGGAGTGTTTTTTCATAGTGCTTATATTTTAGTGGCGAAGTTACTCAAAAAAAAGCAAAAAGGCAATTTTACAGGAGAAAATGGAAATTAACAATTTTAAAATAAATATTTTCTTTAGTTAACAAAAAGAGAAGATTATTTTTAATTATTTTTGTGCCTTAAACAAATCTATGAAGATATGTGTTTTTAGTTTGTGATATTAAAACCAGAACAATATGAAAAGATTAACAACCCTACTAATGATGATGGTCGTGTTTTTCTCTCTAACAATCACCTCTTGTCAGAAAGATCCCGACTTTGATGAGCTCTCAACAGAGTTTGTGACCTACACCGATTACGATAAGTCGGTCAATTTCTCATCGTTTTCAACCTTTTACATATCTGATACAATAAAGGTTTTGTCGGGAAAGGTTGAGAATTGGTATGATGAGAATGCTCAAACATTAATAAATACATTTGCCAATAATATGAAGGACAGGGGATATGTACAGTTGAGCAAAGCCGACAGAGAGAGTGCCGATTTAGGAATCCAATTAAGTTATGTTGAAAACTCATACTATTTTACCGATTACTATTCGCCCTATTATTGGTACGATTGGTGGTGGGGATATAACTATTGGCCGGGATGGGGTCCAATGTATCCATATCCTGCATACGCAGTAACATATCGTTACGATATAGGTTCGTTATTGGGCGAAATGATTTGGATAAATAAGGAGAAAGAGAAACTTCACCAAATATGGAGTATGTGCGTAGGAGGAACAATGAGTGGTTCAACCCGTTCTGATATAAACAATGCAAAACGTGGAATAAACCAAGCATTTACCCAATCTCCCTATATTAAAAAGTAGAATAATATAAAAGCAGACAATTATGAAAAACATAAATAAAATAATAATATCGGCATTACTGTTAGTGTCATTGCTATATGTTCCGCAAACAACAAAAGCGCAAATAACCAATAGTGGTTATCTTGATATAGATTGGCAGTTTAATATTCCAATAAACACAAACTTTGCCGACAAAGCAGCCGGTTGGGGAATGTCGTTAGACGGAGGATACTATCTGACTGACAATGTGGGAATAGGAGCCTTTATGACATATAGTACAAATAATCAATATATTGAGAGGCAAACTCTGATGTTGTCCGAAACATCGGCACTTACAACCGATCAACAACACTCAATTTTTCAACTTCCATTTGGTGTGTCACTGCGTTATCGTTTTATCCCCGATGCAATAGTGAAGCCCTATTTGGCAGTAAAATTAGGACCCGAATTTTCAAAAGTGTCATCGTACTATAACTCATTTACATCACGAGATAAGAGTTGGGGATTTTATGTGTGTCCTGAAGTTGGAACAACCATCTATTTTACTTCAAGTCAAAAAGTGGGATTGCATGTTGCTCTCTATTATAGCTATGCAACAAACAAATCAGAAGTTTTGACATATAGTGTAAAAGGGTTAAACAATGCAGGATTTAGATTAGGATTATCGTTCTAAACTCTTTGATATAAACTTAAATGTGCCATTTAGATTCTAAAGTAGAGTCATGAATGGCATATTTTTTAAAAGTTTTTTACATCTTCTCTTGCATAAGAGAAAAATAATGACTACCTTTGCAACCGCAAAAAGGATGGCGGGATAGCTCAGTTGGTTAGAGCGTCGGATTCATAACCCGGAGGTCACGAGTTCAATTCTCGTTCCCGCTACTGAGGGAAAGGTTGTCAAATGGCAACCTTTTTTTATTTCTCTAAATTTCTTATATTTGCACGTAAATAACGTGGTAATAAACAGATACTAAAGTTTGGCAATAAATATGAAAAAGAAGATAATAATATCACTACTACTAACAATTTTAGCCTTTTTACCTGTCTCGGCAAAAACATTTTCGTTTGGGGTAAAGGGTGGAGTAACACTATCAACGCTATCGTTTAAAGGTGATTTTACAGATAACTTCTCATCTAAAAATCGTGCGGGATTCTTTATCGGTCCTATGCTTAATGCAAAGTTGCCATTAGGTTTTAATATTGATGCGGCAGTAATGTATGCACGAGAAACAGTAAACTACGACAACGAACAAGGAGGAGTTTCAGATAACCGCAACCTTATAGATGTTCCTCTGAATTTAAAGTGGCAAGTTTCGCTGGCGAATGTGATTGGTATCTATTTGTCGGCGGGTCCTGATTTCTCGTTTAATTTAGGAGATATAGATAATATAGAGAATTTTATAAAAGGAACATTAGATGAACAGGGTGTTGATTCCTCAACACTGGAATCACAAACAAAAAAACTCTCAATGGGAGTAGGAGTAGGGGCTGGAATAGTTTTGTTTGACCACCTGAATATAGGTTTTAACTATATCTTCCCTCTTGATTATACCTATAAATATGTCTTAGATGATATGGGGTTGGAGTTCTCATCAAAAGCAAAACGTTGGCAAATATCAGCAGCATATATATTTTAACGGATAAAATACTATGAAAAAATTACTTTTAGCAATAATTGTGACAGTGGTAGGGGTGAGTACGTTTACATCGTGTGGAGATCCTGATGATGAATCAAATATGTATAATTGGAAAGACGTATGGTATGCCTTTGATATGGTAGAGGATGCAACCTCTCTAAAAGGACTACATGTTGATATAACATACGTTGATAGGGTTGCCCTTGAACGTAAATATGATTATAAGGGATTTGGTCAATGGGATACAATATTTACGCGTCTACCATGGGGATTTATACCTCGAATGAAGGCAACAATAATCCAACCCGAAGATTTGGTATTTACAGAGAGTGATTTTCCTGCGGTAATCCATCTTAGGATGGGAATATCAGACGGAGATCAACTTCCGGCTCGTTTAGAGGTAAAAGAGGAGTTTGCAACACTTTCAGAATTTACAAAATACATAAACGATATGGCGGAGAAAACCTATAAGGTATATCCGGCTTCTACTGAGATTGAAAAAGAGTAATTACCGGGATTATATCTAAATACCAAAAAAAATACGGATTGTCTATCAATCCGTATTTTTTTAATATCTGTTTTATGCTATTGAATTTGTTTGGCTTTTAATAAAGCCCGTTTTATTCAATATTATTGCCCGTTATTAATGGCGTCAAGTTTAAGTTGAGCCTTTTGAAGACCTTTTTCAGCAGCTTTACCATACCACTCTTTAGCCTTCTCTATGTCGCCTTTGACAGCGGCACTCTCGCCTAAATAGAATTGAGCATCAACGCAACCATCTTCAGCTGCTTTGTTAATCCATATCATAGCCGAGTCTGCATTTTGGGTAATACCTCCCCTGCCAATCATATACATTTGTCCTAAATAGAACTCAGCATTTGGATAACCTAAAGCGGCTGCTTTTCTCCAAAGCTCGGCAGTCTTTAATGTGTTTGTTTGAACACCTTGACCTCTGCTGTTATACATACCTCCAAGGAAGAACATTGCTTTAGCATCGTTTTGCTCAACAGCCATTTCAAACCATTTTACGGCTTTAGTGTAGTCACGAGGAATACCTTTGCCTCTATAATACATCTCTCCAAGATCTGATTGAGCAGTGGCATAGCCGTTGTTTGCCGATTTCTCATACCAAGCGGCAGCTTCGGGGTAGCTCTTATGAACACCTCTTCCAGTGTAGTATAATGAGCCTATAATATATTGTGCCTCTGCACTATTTGCGTTTGCGGCTTCAGTATAACACTCCAATGCTTTAGCAAAATCGGCATGAGTCATACCTAAACCGTCTAAATACATATCTCCTAAAAGAATCTTTGCTTTATTGCAATCAGGTAGTTGTTGAGCAATAGTTAAGGCAGTTTTGTAATCGCCACTGTCAAATGCACTTTTAGCCTCCTCGTAAGTTTGTGCAAAACCGCAAACCGCAGTCAATAATAGAATTGACATCAAAATAAATCTTTTCATAATCAATATCTTTAAAAATATTCAGCATCAATAAACTTAATGCCATTCTTATCCTTCTCTGACATTATGATATTCATATCCCCAATTGGCCACTCAATATTCAAATCTTTGTCATCAAATGAGATTGTAACCTCTTCTTTAGGAGCATAAATATTGTCAACCTTGTAAGCAAAGGTAGCACTCTCCGAAACCACTAAAAAACCGTGAGCAAAACCACGAGGGATAAACACCATCTTTTTGTTTTCATCCGAAAGTTCTACCATTACATATTTGCCAAAAGTCGGAGACTCTTTTCTTAGATCAACGGCAACATCAATAACTTTGCCAGATAACACCCAAACCATTTTGGCTTGAGAAAAATCTCCTTTTTGGTAGTGTAGTCCTCGTAAAACGCCTCTTGACGATAGTGATTGATTGTCTTGAATAAAATCAACCTCGCCAATCTCTTTGTCGAATAATTCCTTGCGGTATCTTTCAATAAAGTAGCCTCTGCTATCGCCAATAAAATTAGGAGTAATTACAAAAACCCCATCAATATTGGTTTTTTCAAAAATCATAGTGCGTAGAAATAAATCAATATCAAATAATTTTAAGTTTAACATTTGCTAAGTTACAATATTTCTATTAAAAACAATATTCTTTATCAAAAAAAAATATTGCAGATAGCAAATAATTACTTTGGAAAATAAAAACAGGAGCTTGCTTAGTCTGTTGAAACACTCTTTTGGTCGATAAAAATTATATTTTAATATAAGGTGTTGCCTTTTTAATTAAAAATATATACTTTTGCCACAACAGAGATATTTGTATAGTAACTATTGGATAGACGTAAGGACAAGAATAAAATAGTGTAAATTTATTTTACTCGCTACTCTGTTAATTGTGTAATAATAGTTGTCTATCGAGGTTAAAGTTTGGTACGAGATTTATTTATATTGGTCTAAAAAAATTGCGAAAGGAATAGTATGTCCTACCTTTGTAATTGAAAGTAGTCATACTTCCTCAATTTTTTTTGGTTAAACTATTCTATATATTTAAGACGGGCAGATTCGTGAGAATGTGCCCGTCGTTTTTTATAAGTCTTTGTTGCTTGCGTATATATCCCAAATATCCTCGCACGAAGATGCGAGTATATTGGCACCATTCTCTTCCAGTTCCTTTTGAGGTCTGAATCCCCAAGTGACACCAATAAAGGTTAGTCCATCAACATTCTTGGCGGTTTGAGCATCAACGCCTGAATCGCCAACATAAATAGTCTCTTCGGCACGAACATTTGTACACGACAAAATCTCATTAATAACGTAAGGGTTGGGTTTTATAGGAATGCCCTCTCTCTGTCCTAAGACTTTTATGAAATCTATATCGCCAAAATAACTCTTAATAATAGATTCGGTAGCCTCTTGATATTTATTTGAAGCAACAGCCAACATGCAACCATCGCTCATTAATCTATGTAATAGCTCCACAATCCCATTGTAAGGTTTTGTAAATACATTATTATTCTTTGAGTAGTGCCACAAAAAATACTCTCTCATCTCCCTCAAAGTCTTAGCATCCCTTCCCTCTTCGGGGAGAGCCCTCTCTATAAGCTTCATAATACCATTACCTACAAAAAAATTATAGGCGTTAACAGGATGGGTATCATAACCGCACATCTTCAATGCATAATTGCAACTCTCGGCAAGGTCTCCAATAGAGTTTAAAAGAGTGCCGTCCAAATCAAAAATAACAAGTTTGTACATACGAAAATATTTTCTTGCTAAAGTAAAAAATATTCTAAACCCAGTCAATAGTAAAAAGCAAATAACATAGTAAAATATAAAACGCAAATTGTTGATAACTTTTTATGCTTTTGGATTTGAAAGCCAATTAATGTTTCTTAAATTTGTAAACTAACCTAAACGCTCAAAAAAATAATAATATGTCGTTACAACCTTTCGTGCATTTGCACGTACATACACACTACTCAATACTCGACGGACAAGCATCCGTTCCGGCATTAGTTGATAAGGCCATAGCCGATAATATGCGAGGAATGGCAATGACCGATCATGGAAATATGTTCGGAATAAAAGAGTTTTATAACTATGTAAATAAGAAAAACTCAGGAGTAAAGTCTGAAATAAAAGCTCTAACAAAAAAGATAGAGACCTTAAAGAGCGAAGGTGCAAGTGAAGAGCAGATAGCGGAGGCAGAGACAGCCCTCTCGCAACAAAAGCAAAAGATATTCAAACCTATAATAGGGTGCGAAATGTATGTTGCTCGAGGTGAGAGTCGTTTCAGTAAGCAATCAAAATATGAGCAAGGAGGTTATCACTTAGTAGTGTTGGCAAAAAATCTTACAGGGTATCACAATCTGATAAAATTGGTATCACATGCGTGGACCGAAGGATTCTATATGCGTCCACGTACCGACCGCGATGATCTCAAAAAATATAGCGAAGGGTTAATTGTAACATCGGCATGTTTAGGAGGAGAGGTGCCACAAAAAATCCGCAACGGCTTAATCTCTGAAGCCGAGGAGGCAATAGAGTGGTATAAGAGCGTATTTGGCGATGACTACTATCTTGAGTTGCAACGACACAAAGCAACTGTGTCACGAGCAAACCATGAAACTTATCAAATACAGCAAGAGATAAACGAAGTTATTATTTCACTTGCCCAAAAGCACAATGTAAAACTAATATGTACAAATGACGTACATTTTGTAAACGAAGAGCATGCCGAAGCTCATGACCGATTAATATGTCTAAGTACCAGCCGAGACTTAGATGATGAGACACGTATGCTCTACTCAAAGCAGGAGTGGTTTAAAACAACAGAGGAGATGAACAAAGTATTTGCCGACATTCCTGAGGCTCTGGCAAATACAAACGAGATATTAGATAAAGTTGAGTTCTACTCAATTGATAATCCTCCTATTATGCCAACCTTCAATATACCTGAGGAGTTTGGCACAGAGGAGGAGTACCGACAAAAATATTCGCATCAGGATATATTTGATGAGTTTACTCGCGATGAGAACGGAAATGTAGTTTTATCGCAAGAGGATGCTGAGGCAAAGATTGCTCGATTAGGAGGATACGATAAACTATACCGAATAAAATTTGAGGCAGATTACCTCTCAAAATTGGCATACGATGGAGCCGCAAAACGATACGGAGAGTTAAACCCTGAGTTACAGGAGCGAATGAACTTTGAACTCTACATAATGAAGACTATGGGATTTCCCGGTTACTTCCTTATAGTCCAAGACTTCATTGCTGCGGCACGTAACATGGGGGTGTCGGTAGGCCCGGGACGTGGCTCGGCAGCAGGTTCTATGGTAGCATATTGTTTGGGAATTACACAAATTGACCCAATAAAATATGACCTTCTGTTTGAGCGTTTCTTAAATCCTGATCGTATCTCATTGCCCGATATTGATATTGACTTTGATGATGACGGTCGTGGCGAGGTGTTGCGATGGGTAACCGAAAAGTATGGAGCAAATAAAGTAGCTCATATTATCACTTACGGAACTATGGCGGCCAAGATGGCAATCAGAGATGTAGCCCGAGTAGAGAAACTTCCATTAAAAGACGCCGACAGGTTAGCAAAATTAATCCCTGCCCATCTGCCTGAGGTTGACGGTAAAGAGCCAAAAATAAACATAAAGAACTGTGTAAAATATGTGCCCGAGTTAAAAGATGCTGCCGAAAATGGTGACGCTCTCACGCGTGAAACAATGCTCTATGCCGAAATGTTAGAGGGTAACGTACGTGGTACAGGAGTGCATGCTTGTGGAACAATAATCTGTCGTGATGATATAACAGATTGGGTGCCAGTAAGTACAGCCGATGATAAGGAGACAAAGGAGAAACTTCTTGTAACTCAATACGAGGGCTCTGTAATTGAGGACACAGGATTAATTAAGATGGACTTTTTGGGATTAAAAACCCTATCCATAATAAAAGAGGCAATCAAGAATATTAAGCAATCAAAGGGAGTAGAGGTAGATATTGATAACATACCTATTGATGACAAACTAACATACGAGCTATATAGTGCAGGACGCACAATAGGAACATTCCAATTTGAGTCTCCGGGAATGCAGAGCCACTTGCGTAACCTTAAACCAACCACATTTGAGGACCTTATCGCTATGAATGCACTCTACCGACCGGGACCAATGGAGTATATACCTCAGTTCATCAAACGTAAACATGGAGTAGAACCAATAGTTTACGACATACCCATTATGGAGCAGTATCTGAAAGATACATACGGAATTACCGTATATCAAGAGCAGGTCATGCTCTTGTCGAGACTATTAGGAAACTTCACGCGAGGAATGTCCGATGCACTCCGAAAAGCGATGGGTAAAAAGATTCGCTCAAAACTTGATGAACTTAAACCAAAATTTATCGAGGGAGGAAAATCAAACGGGCACGATCCTCAGGTACTTGAAAAAATTTGGGGAGATTGGGAGAAGTTTGCATCGTACGCCTTCAATAAGTCACACGCCACATGTTATTCGTGGGTAGCATATCAAACCGCCTACCTAAAGGCTCACTATCCATCGGAGTATATGGCGGCAGTATTGAGTCGCAATATCTCAGATATAACTGAGATTACCAAGTTTATGGATGAGTGTAAAGCGATGGGAATAAAAGTTCTCTCGCCCGACATAAACGAAAGTAATCTTAAGTTTACGGTAAACAAAGAGGGTAATATCCGTTTTGGATTGGGAGCCATAAAAGGAGTAGGAGAGAATGCGGTAAAAGCAATTGTGGAGGAACGAGAGAAGAACGGTGTATATACATCGCTATTTGATTTTGTTCAACGTGTTAACCTGAATGCTTGTAACCGAAAGAATGTAGAGAATTTAATATTGTCAGGAGCATTTGATACTTTCAAAGAGGCGACACGTGAACAGTTCTTTGGTACCAACCCGAAAGGAGAGAGCTTTCTTGATTTGTTTATGCGATATGGTTCAAGTTTTCAGGCAGATAAGATGCAACAGCAGAATTCTCTCTTTGGTGGAGATATGGTAGTAGAGATACCTAAGCCCGAGATACCTAAAGTAGAGCCGTGGAGTGATTTGGAGCGACTAAAAAAAGAGCGAGATTTGGTTGGTGTCTATCTGTCATCTCATCCTTTACAACAATACTCACTGTTGTTGAAGTATGTATGTAATATATCTTTGATGGATTTTAAAAATTCTTTCTCAAAATATATTGGAAGTGAGGTAGCATTTGGAGGAATAGTAGTCTCATATAGAAAAGGGATAACCCAAAAAAATACGCAGTACGGAGTAATAACTCTTGAGGATTATTCGGGAATTGCAGAAGTACCACTCTTCGGACAAAGTTTTGTAGATTTTGGTGTATATGGACAGGATAATTTATATATACTTGTTCAAGGAAAGATAGAGCAACGAAAATATAGCGATAAACCTTTCTTCTCTATAAAAAATATTTCATTAATGGATGAGTCGTCTAAGAATCTCATAAAGGATTTAACAATAGTAGTTGATTCTCAAAACTTCGATTCGTCAAAAGCAATTGCCCTTAATGAACTAGTGAATAAATATGTTGGCGGAACAGGCGATTTGAAATTTGAAATAGTTGACAGAAGTTTGGGTTATAGTGTCCCGTTGTATTCACGTTCTAAGAAAGTAAACATTGAACCTGCTTTGGTTTCGGCACTCGAAGCAATAGACGGAATAGAGGTAAAGGTAAATGGTAAGCTCATTGAACGAAAAGAGAAGGAAGTAGAAGAAACTTATGAAGAAGAGTACACAACCGATTAGTAATTAAAACAATACAAAATATTTGAAAAGTGTTGATAACTTCAATATAATAATTGGTTGTAAAATAAAAAAATATATATAAATTTGTAAACCTAAAAAAAATAACAGAGCGGTTGATTCTCGTTTTTTCGGGGGAGATCAATCGTAGAAGTAGTCCCTGAAAAATAAAAAAAAATAGAAAATTATGGCATTAGAAGTTACCGATGGTAACTATCAAGAGTTATTATCAGGCGATAAATTAGTAGTAATAGATTTATGGGCAGAGTGGTGTGGCTCTTGTAAAGGTATGCTGCCTACAATCGAGGAACTTGCAACAGAGTATGAAGGTAAAGCAATAATAGGAAAATGCGATACTGAGGATAATTACGATTTAACAGATAACTACAAAGTTCGTAGTCTTCCAACAATTCTATTCTTTAAAGGAGGTGAGTTAGTAGATAAAATCGTAGGATCGGCAACAAAAGCAGAACTAAAAGAGAAGATAGATGCAAATCTATAATCTCCTTCCGTAAAAGAAAGAGAAGTAACCTAAAAGGTCAAAAATAAGAGAGGGCAACTTTCAAAGTTGCCCTCTCTCTTATTGTGGATATTTTAGTTTAATACCTAATTGTATATCTTTAGAATGCAGGCGGCTGTGTCAAAATACAAATTTTGGCTCAGCCTCTTAAGAGTTATAAGAATTGGTAACAATGTTTATTATAAATCCTCCAGAATCTTCTTCAAAACAACTTGAGCCGAAATCTCTCGGTTAGCAGCCTCAGGAATAACAATTGATTGTGGCGACTCAATAACATCATCAGTTACAATCATATTGCGTCTAACTGGTAAACAGTGCATAAAGTAAGCATTATTAGTTAAAGACATCTTTTCGCTATCAACTGTCCAATCAGCATCTTGGTTTAGAACTTTTCCGTAATTAGGATCACTATAAGCCGACCAGTTCTTCGCATAAATAAAATCAGCACCCTCAAAAGCCTTGCGTTGGTCATATTCAACTTTTGCTTTACCAACAAACTTAGGGTCAAGTTCATAACCTTTAGGATGTGTAATAACAAACTCATAGTCGGTCTCGTTCATCCACTCTGCAAACGAGTTAGCAACAGCCTGAGGCAGAGCCTTTGGGTGAGGAGCCCAAGTGAGAACAACCTTTGGACGTTCACTCTTTTTATACTCCTCAATAGTTATAAGATCGGCAAAACTTTGAAGAGGATGTCTTGTTGCAGCCTCCATACTGAATACAGGACGGCCCGAATATTTAATAAATTGAGAGATAATCTTCTCCTCATAATCATCACTCTTGTTCTCAAATTTGGCAAACGAGCGAACGCCAATAACATCGCAGTAACAACCAATAACAGGTATAGCCTCTAATAGATGCTCGCTCTTGTCGCCATTCATAATAACACCACGTTCAGTCTCCAACTTCCATGCACCTTGATTGATGTCTAATACCATAACATTCATTCCCAAGTTCATAGCAGCCTTTTGGGTACTCAAACGAGTTCTCAAACTTGAGTTAAAGAAAATCATTATAAGAGTTTTGTCCCTTCCTAACTCTTTGTATCCAAATCTGTTTGCTTTAACCTCAAAAGCCTCTTTAAGAGCCTCTTTTAAATTGCCTAAATCTTTAACATTGGTAAAGTGTCTCATATCTAATTATAATTTTATTGACAACATTTTTGAACGGTCGCATCATCACGGGTTTGACCATTGCCTCTAATAATATATTTATAACTTGTAATCTCGTTCAGAGCCATAGGACCACGAGCGTGAAGTTTTTGAGTGCTGATACCAATCTCTGCACCAAAACCAAACTGACCTCCATCGGTAAACGCAGTAGATACATTACAATAAACACACGCAGCATCCACCTCTTTTGAGAAACGCTCTGTAACTTCGCTGTTCTCTGTAATGATAGCCTCGCTATGTTTCGAAGAGTATGTGGCAATATGCTCCACAGCCTCGTTGTAACCCTCAACGCATTTCACCGAGAGTTTGTAATCAAGGAACTCTGTACCCCAACTCTCAGCATCGGCATATTTTAGTAACTCATTAGGATATTCTCCGTTTAGAGCATCAAAGCACGCTTCGTCAGCGTAAACAATTACATTTTTATCTTTTAGAGGAGCAAACAAAGCAGGTAAATCAGCAATTCTACTTTTATCAATAATTACAGAGTCAATAGCATTGCAAACTGAAACTCTTCTTGTCTTTCCGTTGAAGATAATCTTTTTACCCTTTTCAATATCACCATCTGTGTGAAAATATGCGTGGCAAATACCGGCGCCAGTCTCAATAACTGGAACTTTAGCATTATCCCTCACATAGTTGATAAGATTTTTACTGCCTCTTGGAATTATCAAATCAACATAACCAACAGCTGTTAATAACTCTGTTGAAATAGTCCTGTCGTTACCAAGCAAAGTGACTGAGTTAGAGTTAATTCCAAACTTTATCAACACCTTGTTGATAACTTCTATAATTGCTGCATTTGAGAACTGAGCCTCTTTGCCACCTTTTAGGATACAGGCACTACCGGCCTTAAAGCAAAGCGAGAAAACATCAAAGGTAACATTAGGTCTTGCCTCATAGATAATACCAATAACACCAAAAGGAACAGAGACCTTACTAATCTTCATTCCATTAGGGCGAACATCCTCCCAAAGCGTTCTACCAAGAGGTGAGGGAAGAGTAGCAACTTTTCTAATATCCGAAGCAATATCTTTAATACGCTTCTCGGTGAGCATCAGCCTATCATATTTAGGATCGCTCTTATCCATAGCATCAAGGTCGCGTCTGTTCTCCTCTAAAATATATTGGCAATCCTCCTCTGCTTGGTCGGCAAGAGCCGTCAAAACCTCGTTAATGGTTTTCTCATCCAACAAGTTTAAAGCCGCCGCCGCTCTCCTTGCATTTACAAAAGTATCTTTAAGTATCATAATCTTATACATTATATATATAACTACAAAGGTAATAAAAAATGCGAAATATGCTATATGTATAAATTACAGATTAAAAGATGTGATAACTAAAATTTCTATGTCATAATAAAAAAGTCCAAAGTATTTAACCTTGGACTTTTGTGCTTATTTAATATATTCCCTTCTCTTACTCGTTGATTAACAACCAAGCGTCATCAAATTTACCTGGGAAACGTTGTTTGATAGCCTCTCTGAAAGTAGTAGCCGCTTCTCTTGTATCAAAACTTGCAGCAACAACTCTGTACCATCCTTTAGCATTTTGAACGGTAAAAGCATTGTAGCCGTTACTTATTAGATTGTTTTTTAATCCGTTAGCATTGGTGGTAATTGAAAATGTACCAACAATAACGTTAAATCTTTTAAGTTTACCAGCATCACCAGCATCAACGGTGGTAACTTTCTCTACGGTAACTTTAACAGGCGATTCAACCTTGGTAACCGAGGGAGTCTCAGTTACAACAGTAGTTTGAGTTGGTTGAGTAGGAGTATTAACCGACTCGTCTGCTAACTCTTTCTCTTGAGCCATTTTGTAAGCTGCAGTGTAAGTACTCTCTTTAGCTTTACATCCTACCATTAGAAAACCGGCAATAGCAATAATTGCAATAGTGTTTAAAAATTTCATACTCTTTTATTAAAAATTAAATTATTTATTTTGATTTTGATCTCTCTTTAGCATCTGTTTTCCAAAGTTATGTTCGCAGTTAAAGAACATAAACATCTGTTTGGGAGTAAGTATTTGTTTAAACTTCTCATAGTACTCGCTCTCAATATACGCAATTTTAGATGGAAGTTCAGCCAATTTGTTAGCAACCTCAGCATACGCTTCATCACTTACAGGTTCGGTTGATTTTCTTATCTTTCTCGCTTCTTTATGAACAGAGAACATAATATTAAATTTTGCTTTCTCTAATTCATTATAGAGAACAAAGAATTTTTCTGCCTCACTATCGCTCAAAGGAATGCATTGTTTTAAGTACTCTTTCTTAGTCTCCATGTACTTAATCATCATTTGAGAACATTTGCCACTTTTGTTGGCGTTGCTCTCTTGAGCATTAACACCTAAGAAAGGGATAAGAGCTAAAAATGATATGAGTAAAAAACGTTTCATAACACTATTGTTTATTTGTTATCAAGAATATTGAGTCTTTTTTTTTAATTTCCCTCGGCAATAAATTCGTATAGAGCAAAATCCGAAACATTGTTATAGAACATAAAGTCTTCAAAAACTTCGCTCTCAATCTCCTCTGTCGAAGAAGCCATCTGTTGTTGGTTGCTCAAGTCTCCGCTTGTCCATACAAAAACTTTGAACATAAGAGCAATACCGGCAAACATTGCTGCCATATAAACCCATGGCTTAGCCATAGTCCAAAACGAGATAGGGGCAGGGCGTTCAACAATAATCTCCTTTTCGGGCAGATTTTGCATCACTCTGTCGTGTAGTGTCTCAAAGTACCCATCGGGAACTTTCATACCACTATTTCTGTTAATATTATCCAATATACCTTTATTCATACCTCTCTTTTTGCTATTTGACAGATTAAATAAAAAATGGTTTAATCAACACTCTTGGATTTTATATAATTCTCTATTTTTTTTACTGCATGGTGATAAGTAGCCTTTAATGCACCCACCGAAGTCCCTAATATATCCGAAATATCCTCATATTTCATTTCATCAAAATATTTCATATTAAAGACCAATCTCTGTTTCTCTGGAAGAGACATAATAGCCTCTTGTAAATATTTTTGGATATCATCACCATCAAAATATTCATCGCTCTCAACTGACGATAACATATAGTCGTTTTCGCCGTCCAACGAAATATTTTGCATTTTGCGTTGCTTGTTCAAAAAGTTTATACTCTCATTAACAGCAATTCTGTATAACCATGTAGATAGTTTAGCATCACCTCTGAACATCTCAATGTTATCCCAAGCCTTTAAGAAAGTATTTTGTAATAAATCATCGGCATCTTCGTGCGAAGCAACCATTCTTCTTATTTGCCAATATAGCGGACGTCCAAAATGTTTAACAACCTCCGAAAACGCATCTCTGCAAGTATCGGGGTGTCTCAACTCTTCGGTGATTTTATCTTCATCAAATTGTGCCATCTAAATGTCCGTTATATCTTGGTTTATAAATCGGTGTAAAGATACGAAATAAAACTCAAATAAAAAAGTTGTTAGTTACAACCACTTGCTTATTTGTAATTAGTCTAATTTGACTAATTAGACCAATTGGACTAATATATCAAAAAAACTAATAGATGATAACTAACACAAACCTAAAGTTCCCTTAAATCAACAATGCCGTTCATCACGGCATAAATGGTAAGGCGACCAATTGATTTAGAGCCAACCCTTTCGCAGATATTCTTTCGGTGAAAAATAACTGTTGAAGTAGATATGTTAAGCCTGTCGGCAATCTCCTTATTGATATAACCTTTAACAATAAGTTCAAGTACCTCTTTTTCGCGAAGCGACAAACTCTCCTCTTTGAACTTCTCTGTGTGGTGGTGTGGCGAATGTGAATGATGAGTGTGATTGTGAATCATAAGTAAACTCTTAATCAACTCACGTTCGGGAAGCAAAATGTTTATATGCTTAAACTCTTTGTGAGTAAACTCCTCTCCCTCGTTTAGTACAATACATCTTCGTGCAATTTGTGAGAAGTACTGCAAGTTCTCGCAAACAATCTCTCCAGATACAAAATATAGAAATATCTTATCCTTATACTCCTCGGTTAGCTCCTCAATATTACTGAACGATATAATCTCAACACTCCCCATTGCACCCATAAAAGGCATAATATCATTTAAGATAGTACGCATAGCAAGGCAACAAAGCGAATTTTGATGTATTACTGCAATATGTGAGGGATGATTGTGCATAAATAAAATGTTTACGATACAAAAGTAATACAATTAACCTTAATATAAAACTATAATAAATGATAGTTGACTAAAACTATAATAGAGTGTAATTTTGCAAACGTTAAAAAAAGATAGTAAATGATGAAAATTTTAAAAGCGATAATTCCGTTATTATTCGTTGTTGCAACAATTTCGGCAAATGCCACCAATGTAAACGTAGAGGCAATGCCCGATTCAATACAATATAGTGTTGATTTGGATGCAGTAGAGATAATATCAAACCCAAAAACCAACACCCCTGTAATAACATTTCCGGGATCGGTATCGGTCTTAAATGCTCAAATGTTGGAACAAACCAATACAGTGTCAATAAAAGATATATCATCGTATGTTCCCAACCTATATATCCCCGATTATGGAACAAAACTAATATCGGCAATATATATCAGAGGAATAGGCTCACGAATAAACTCTCCAGCGGTAGGATTATATGTTGATGACGTCCCCTATATAGATAAAAGTTCGTTCGACTTTGATTTTAACGATATATCAAAAGTAGAGGTGTTTCGTGGTCCGCAAGGAACTCTCTTTGGAAGAAACACTATGGCAGGTCTAATAAATCTCTATACCGTTTCGCCATTCCAAGAGGAGGGACTAAAAGTAAAACTTGGTGTGGCAAACTACGACACCTACAATGCCGCATTTAATTTCAGAAAGAAAATTTCCGATAAATTCGCTCTTTCACTATCGGCAAATTATAACACTCGTGATGGCTATTACACAAACCAATTTACGGGTAAAAGTTGTGGAGATGAAGATGTTGCAGGAGCAAACTTAAAGTTACAATTCCGTCCCACTTCATCGTTAGATATAACACTTTCATCAATATATGAGTATAGCAATCAGGATGGTTATGCCTATCAAATGTACGATAAATCAACCCAAGAGGTCTCTCCCATAAACTATAACGATTATGCCGGATATAAGAGAAATATGTCGGTTAATTCGCTAAAGATAGCATACACACACGAAAAATTCTTGATGAACTCGGTTACAAGTTATCAATTCTTAACCGATGATATGAATCTTGATCAAGATTTCACCCCTGTTCGAGATTTTACATTGCAACAAAAACAGAAACAAAACGCTATAACACAAGAGATAGTTTTCCGTTCGCCCAAAACAGTTAAAGGGTGGGATTGGTTGGCAGGAGTATATGGTTATTACTCGCATATTCGTACCAAAGGACCTGTAACTTTCTACGATGAGGGATTACAATATATGGTTGAGATGCCATTTAATACAATGTATTCGCAAATAGCATCACGACCAGGTTTTCGAGGACCAAAAGATTTATCACTTCAACTCGATAAAACCACACCTTTATGTGTTGATGGACTATACAAAACTCCATCATGGGGAGTAGCAGGATATACACAAGCAACATACAACAACCTATTTACTGAGGGCTTATCACTAACAGTAGGTTTACGATTGGAGTATGAGAAGACAAAACTCAACCACTTAACCAACTCTCTCCGCAATATGACAGGGGCAATAGTTGGTTCAATGCAGATACCACAAATGCCATTCCCTATACCTATCAACGAGGCAATAGACGTTCCTCTATCGGTGCAGGGGGATGAGAGTATGGATGCTCTTGAACTCTTACCTCGATTTGAGATTGAGTATAAAGTAAACTCTTCATTATATACATACGTTTCAGCAGCAAGAGGTTATCGCTCGGGAGGATATAACTTCCAAGCATTCTCCAACATAATCCGCAACAAGATGATAATAGGAGCTGTTGGCAATTATGCATCAATGATGCCTCCTGCAATGACTGCCGAAACAGATGTAAACACAATGATAAGTTACGCACCCGAGCATAGTTGGAATTATGAGGCGGGAATGCACTACGATTTAGCCGACAAACGTGTTGCATTTGATTTGGCTCTATTCTTTATCGATTGCAAAGACCAACAAATATCGGTTGTAGAGGGCTTTGGACGTGTAACAAAAAATACAGGTCGCACACATAGTACAGGAGTGGAGGCTGCGTTGCGATACTCTCCTATAAAACCATTGCAATTGTCGGCATCGTACGGATATACACACGCAGTTTTTAGTGAGAACTATGACGGAGAGCGTTCATATAAAGGTAACTATGTGCCATTTGCACCAGCACACACATTGGCAGTTGATGCAACATACACTCTTGATGTGAACAAAAAATGTTTAGATGCAGTAGAGTTCAACTTGGGAATGACTGGGCAAGGACGCATATATTGGACCGAGGCAAACGATGTTTGGCAGAACTTCTATGGATTATTGAACTCAAGCATAACACTCCGCAAAGGTGTAGCATCGGTATCGGTGTGGGGTAAAAACCTAACCGCAACCAACTATCACACCTTCTATTTTGAGACACTTAATGCTAAAAACGTAATGTCTCAATCGTCATTTGTAGAGCGAGGTCGCCCCATAACATTTGGAGCCGATGTGGTAGTGCGTTTTTAATAAAGAACTTTCGGAAGATATAATTTTGAAAATAGATAAACAATTATTAAGTTTGCACACAGATGAGTGCTAAAACATAACCTGAATGAAGTTCTCATTCAGGTTTTTTATTTAAACAGGAATAATGCTAGGGAAAATTAAAGAGAAGAGTTATTATCCATGGTTGGTTGTTGTGTTGCTATCAGGAGTGGCATTTCTTAACTATATGGATAGGCAGATGCTAAGTACAATGCGATTTGCCATGTCGGAAGATATAATTGAGGTTGCCGAGAGTTACACAGGTCCATGGGGCTGGGGTGCATTGATGGCTGCCTTTATGTGGATTTATGGATTGATGAGTCCTATATCAGGAACAATTGCTGACAGACTAAACCGCAAATATCTAATTGTTGGCAGTCTATTTGTATGGTCGGCGGTAACCTTTTTGATGGGATACGTTGATAACTATTGGCAACTATACACTCTACGTGCAGTAATGGGATTTAGCGAAGCATTATATATCCCCGCAGCACTATCTCTAATTGCCGATATTCATAGCGGAAAAACACGCTCTATTGCCATTGGAATACATATGACAGGTCTGTATCTTGGTCAGATAGCAGGAGGTTTTGGCTCAATATTCTCAAGCAAACTTGAGTGGCAAAATGTATTCTTATTATGCGGATTAATAGGTATGATATATGCCATAGTGCTTATATTGTTTATAAGTGATCCGGGTCGTGAGAAGAAGAGTGTTGCAACCACTCAGCCAAGCATATTCAAGGGTGTGGCTTTGGTATTGACCAATGTAGCATTCTGGGCAGTATTGTTTGTCTTTACCACATTGAGTATGCCGGGATGGGCAACTAAAAACTGGTTACCTGAACTATTGGCAAAGGTAATCAATAGCAATTGGGGAATAGAGATAGGAAAGGCAATGGATTATGCAGGGCCAATAGCGGTAATATCGCTTGCGGGAGCATCATTCATTGGAGCGATGATAGGCGGAAAACTATCCGACAAATGGGTGCAAAAGAATGTTCGTGGACGTGTATATACAAGTTGTATAGGATTGGCATTGATAGTGCCATCGTTGGTATTTATGGGCTTAGGTAATAGCCTCTTTGCTGTGGTACTTGCTATACTATGCTTTGGTATAGGATACGGATTCTTTGATACAAACAATATGCCTATTCTTTGTCAGTTTGTGCCTTCAAATCAACGAGCAACAGCATACGGATTTATAAATATGGCAGGAGTACTTGGAGGAGCAGCCATAACAACGGCACTCGGTAACTTGTCGTTAGGAACAGGCTTTGCCTTACTCGGTGGAGTTGTTGTGTTATCGTTACTTGTGCAGATAACAATGCTACGCCCTAAAACAGTAAATATGGAATAAAACAAACATAATATAAGACTATGGAAAAGATTAAAGGACTTATTGATGCACCATTTACCCCATTCTATGAGAATGGCGAGGTAAACTACGAACCAATAGCGGCGTATGCCGATATGTTATATAAAAACGGGCTAAAAGGAGTTTTTATAAATGGTTCTTCGGGTGAGGGATATATGCTGACCGATGAAGAGCGTAAACGTCTTGCAGAGCGTTGGATGGAGTGTGCTCCCAAAGATTTCAAAGTGATAGTACACGTTGGAAGTTGTTGTGTCAAATCGAGCAAGGAGTTGGCACGTCATGCACAAGAGATAGGAGCATGGGGTATAGGAGCAATGGCTCCCCCATTCCCAAAAATTGGACGCATTGAGGAGTTGGTAAAATATATTGAGGAGATAGCATCTGGTGCTCCAAATCTACCATTCTACTACTACCATATACCAGCATTTAACGGAGCATTTTTGCCAATGACAGAGTTGTTAGCGGCTGTTGATGGCAGAGTTCCCAACTTTGCAGGAATAAAATATACGTATGAGAGTATATACGAATACAACCAATGCCGTTTATATAAGAACGGAAAGTATGATATGCTTCACGGACAAGATGAGACAATTCTCCCCTCATTGGCAATGGGTGGTGCCGAAGGAGGTATTGGAGGAACAACCAACTACAACGGGCGTGAATTGGTTGGAATTATCGAAGATTGGAAAGCAGGAAACATTGAGTCGGCTCGTGAACGTCAGAACTTCTCACAAGAGGTTATCAATGTAATATGTCACTATCGTGGAAATATTGTAGGCGGTAAACGAATAATGAAACTCATTGGTCTTGATTTAGGTAAAAACCGCACTCCCTTCCGTAATATGACAGATGAAGAGGAGATGGCAATGAAACAGGAGTTGGAGGCAATAGGATTCTTTGAACGTTGTAATAAATTTTAGACAATGGACGTAAAAGCATATATAAAAGGGTGGCAAGAGAGTTATAAAAGTGATTTTGTAAACAATATAATGCCCTTTTGGTTAAAGTATGGATTAGATAGAGAGAATGGCGGAGTATATACCTGTCTTAATCGAGATGGCTCTCTTATTGATACAACCAAGTCGGTATGGTTTCAAGGTCGTTTTGGCTTTGTTGCAGCCTTTGCATATAACAATATAGAAAAGAACAAAGAGTGGTTGGAGGCTTCGAAAAGTTGTATCGATTTTATCGAAAAAAACTGTTTTGATAGTGACGGCAGAATGTACTTTGAAGTAACCGCAGAGGGGACACCATTGCGTAAACGCCGTTATCTCTTCTCTGAGTGTTTTGCTGCCATTGCAATGTCGGAATATTCAATAGCATCGGGCGATAAAAGTTATGCAGTAAAGGCTTTGGATTTGTTTGAAAGAATACTCTATTATCATGAAACACCCGGTGTGTTAGAGCCAAAATATCTTCCTACGCTAAAGGCAAGAGGACACTCAATAACAATGATATTGATAAATACTGCATCTCGTATAAGAGCCGCCATTCCATCGGAAAAACTTGATAAGCGAATTGAAGAGTCAATATCAGACCTTAAAAAATACTTTATCCATCCAGAGTATGAGGCTCTACTTGAAATGGTAGGTGAAAACGGAGAGATTATTGATACTATTAACGGACGCACCATAAATCCGGGGCACTGTATCGAAACAGCATGGTTCTTATTAGAGGAGGCTCGTTATCGTAACTGGGATAAAGATATAGTTGATACTGCAATAAAGATACTTGACTGGTCATGGAAGTGGGGCTGGGATGAGCAATATGGAGGAATAATCAATTTCAAAGATTGCAAAAATCTACCACCTCAAGACTATTCACAAGATATGAAGTTCTGGTGGCCGCAAACTGAGGCAATCATTGCTACACTATACGCATATTTGGCAACAAAAGATGAAAAATATCTTGAAATGCACCGTCAAGTAAGCGAGTGGACATACGCTCACTTCCCCGATAAAGAGTTTGGCGAGTGGTATGGTTATCTTCATCGTGATGGAACAGTAGCACAACCCGCAAAAGGAAACATATTTAAAGGACCATTCCATATACCACGTATGATGATACGCTCTTATATGTTGTGCGATGATATATTGAATATGTAATAGATATGAATATCATAAAAACAATAACATTAAAGCATTGCTGCCTAATCATTATGGCAGTGATGCTTTTTGTTTCGTGCCAAAGCGGTGATACCGAGCAGGAAAGTTCAGCCATATATTCGTTCCCTTCGGTAACTGATGGAAGTGAAAAAGGTTTATCTGCACTATACGCAGGGTTAGTGGATGATAATATAGTCATTATGGGAGGGTGTAACTTTCCCGAGCAACCAGCATCAGAGGGTGGTAAAAAACGATACTACAAATCAATATACTTAGCACCCATCCCAACTGATATTGATACTGTTCTGCAGTGGCAAAAGGTAGGCGAAATTGAAGATGCTTCAGCCTATGGTGTATCGCTCTCAATGTTGGGAGGAGTGGTATGTGTGGGCGGAACTACCGAAAAAAAGAGCCTCTCTACTGCTAATATAATAATGGTGGATAAAGACTCTATGCAGATAACTATAAATCCCTTGCCTGATTTGCCTGTTACTCTCGACAATATGGGTGGAGCAGTAATGGACACAATGCTTATTGTGGCTGGTGGAAATGCCAATGGCAAACCTTCAAACAGAGTATTCCTTTTGGATTTCACAAACCTTCAACAGGAGTGGGTAGAGTTGCCTCCGTTTCCGGGAAATCCAAGAGTGCAACCTGTATGTGCGGTAATGACAAACCAAGTGGGAGAAAAGGCGTTCTATATATGGGGAGGATTTTCTCCATCAATAAATGATACACCCCCAACAGTATCTGCTAACGGGTATCGTTATATATTCAAAAAAGGAGAGTGGGAGGAGTTGTCTGCTCCCAAAGTGGGAGAGGATGAGATATTCTTAGGTGGAGCAGCAGTGTCGGTAATAAATGATACAATGAGTGTATTCACAGGAGGAGTAAACCCTGATATATTCTTAAAGGCTCTACAACGTGAGAAGGCAATAAAAGAGGCGGTATCTAAAAAAGATACAGTAACCGAAAAGTTGCTAAGAGCAGATGCAAAAGAGTATATGATACAACAGCCCGAGTGGTATAAATTCAATTCTCGTGTATTAGTATATAACTCGGTAAGGAACAATTGGGAAGAGATAGTTGTTACACCATTAACAGCACGAGCAGGAGCGTCTCTTTTGCATAAAGAGGGAGAGTTGTATTCCATAGGAGGAGAGACAAAACCCGGAATACGAGATGCTCATGTAGTAAAAATACTCTTAGAATAGAGGTAAACTGATTAAAAAGTTCTCAATATTAAAAAAATATTAAACAATATCTTTGAAATAAAAAAAAAGAGATATAACTTTGCGATATAGCAAAACAACACATACTATAATTTAAAATAAAATTGTTATGAGCAAACCTTATGTAGTGGGTATTGATATAGGTGGTACCAATACCGTATTCGGCATCGTAGATGCACGAGGAACAATAATTGCAAGTGGATCAATAAAAACAGGAAAACATTCAAAAATTGAAGATTACGTTGATGAACTTCATGAGAATTTGTTTCAATTGTTAGAGAAAAACGATGCAGTTGGTAAAATAGCAGGAATAGGAGTTGGAGCACCTAACGGAAACTATTTCAATGGAACAATTGAGTTTGCTCCTAACTTGCCATGGCGTGGAGTATTACCATTGGCAGATATGCTAACTGAAAGATTTGGAATACCCGTAGCATTAACAAACGATGCAAATGCAGCGGCAATCGGAGAGATGACTTACGGTGCAGCGCGTGGATTAAAAGATTTCATAATGATAACTCTTGGAACAGGAGTAGGTAGTGGAATCGTTGTAAACGGACAATTGGTTTACGGACATGATGGATTTGCAGGAGAGTTGGGACACGTAATAGTAAAACCAGTTAACGGTCGTGCTTGTGGTTGTGGAAGAACAGGATGCCTTGAAACATACGCATCAGCAACAGGAGTTGCTCGTACAGCAAGAGAGTTCTTGGAGATTCGCAAAGACAATAGCCTTTTGCGTCAAATACCAGTACAAGATATCACTTCAAAAGATGTTTACGATGCCGCAATAGCAGGTGACCAAATAGCAAAAGATATATTCGAATATACAGGAAACATTTTAGGAGAGGCATTTGCAAACTTTACAGCATTCTCAAGTCCTAAAGCAATAATCTTGTTCGGAGGTCTTGCAAAATCTGGAGATTTGATAATGAAACCTATCAAAGAGAGTATGGAGCGTAATATGTTGAATATTTACAAAAACAAAGTTACTCTACTATTCTCTGAATTAAAAGAGAGTGACGCAGCCGTATTAGGAGCAAGTGCTCTTGGATGGGAAGCAAAAGACAAACAATAAAATAAGTTTTTATCAGACAAGAGCGGCATTATTTCCGAAGAGAAGTTGTGCCGCTCTTTTTTGTAAAATAAAAGGATATGGAAAAATATAACTATTCTGATCTATTTGGGATAACCCCCAATAGAGAACTTGTTCAGAAAAATATGTTGTTGGTGGCAAACCCGTTGTTGGATGATGTCTGTTTTAGTCGCTCGGTGGTATATCTTGCAACCTTAGAATATGGCGACAACATTATGGGTTTTGTGCAAAATAAACCATATCCCTTTACATTGGATTCGGTGTCTGACGCATTTAAGGATTTCAAAAATATACCGGTATATTGTGGAGGTCCTGTTGAGCCTGACCGTCTTTTCTTTCTTCACGCATTGGGAAATACTATCCCCGATTCGCAATATATAGGAAACGGAATAAGCATAGGCGGAGATATCGTATCTATATTAGCGTATCTTTCAGCAGGGAACAAAATAGAGGGATATATAAAATTTTTCTTAGGTTATAGCGGTTGGAGTGCCAGTCAATTATTGAGAGAGATAAAAGAAGAGTCGTGGGGCGTCACAGGTTTGTATGGCGATGGAATACTCTACTCAAAAGAAAACGAAAAGATGTGGAGAACCTATACTCGTCGCTTAGGAGACGGCTACTCTGCATGGTTAAGAGTGCCTCCAATGCCTGAGTTTAATTAAGAGCATTTGTCATTTATCAGCTATTAGTTAACTAACAACGAATCTTTCTTCTTACAAAATTTTTTGGAAAACAAAGATGTCTTTATAGCCACCGCTTACTTTTATCCAACTCTTAAGGATGCCGCACTTTTCAAAATCGCTCTTCTCAAAAAGAGTTAAGCAAGCACTATTGTCGGTAGATATATGAACATAGAGTTGATTTAAAAGAAGAGTGGTTTTAGCGTAGTTACACAATAAATCAAGAGTCTCTTTGGCATAACCCTTGCCACGATAATCATTATCAATTAAAAGACCAACAGCGGCTCTGCTATTAATAGTGTCAATGTCAAAAATATCGGCAGTGCCAATAACCAAATCGTTCTCTTTTAAACAAATCATAAGTCTGATTTGTCCTGTTTCAAAGACATTCTCACTTAAACTCCTCTCGATAAACTCTTTAATTGCAAACTTAGAATAGGGAGCAAGAGTGTTGCTCTCTTGCCAAACATCAATACAGTTTTCCCATTTGTATAGAAATTCTAAATCTTCAGGTTCAATAGCCCTTAAATATATATTCTGGGAGTCTAAAATATTCATAACTACAACTTAAAAGATTCTGTAAAAAGAGTTCTGTTCAAAATAGATCTGCCTAAAGTAATTTCGTCGGTATATTCAAGTTCATCGCCAATTGAAACACCGCGTGCGAGAATCGAAATTTTTACATCCGTTCCTGCCAATTTTCTAAATATATAGAAGTTTGTAGTATCTCCCTCCATAGTGGTGCTAAGTGCAAGAATAACCTCTTTAATATCTTCGTTTTTAACCCTCTCAACAAGCGACTCAATCTCAATATCGTTAGGAGAAATGCCGTCAATAGGCGAAATAATTCCACCCAATACGTGGTAAACTCCGTTAAATTGGTTTGTGTTTTCAATAGAGATTACATCTTTTATATTCTCCACTACACACACAGTAGATTTATCTCGTTTTGAATCGGAGCAAATATCACAAACATCACTATTTGAAATATTGTGACAAACTTTACAATATTTAATCTCCTTGCGTAATTTGATAATAGCCTCGCCCAAAGCAACGGCAATCGCCTCGTCTTGGCGAAGTAGATGCAAAACTAATCTAAGTGCGCTCTTTTTGCCAATACCGGGCAATTTTGAAATTTCATTAATAGCACTATCCAATAAAGGAGAAGAAAAAGTGTTATTCATTTAAGTAAAAATAGAAAATTTGCACCAAAAGTAGCAAAAAAAATCGTATCTAAACAAAGATTTTTATATATTTGTAGGATGAAAAAGTAGAGATATGCAAGAAGAGATAAAAAGTGCTAAATTCGTTGTAAGCAATACCGATGTAAGAAAGTGTCCGGCAGATGGATTACCCGAGTATGCATTCATAGGACGCTCAAATGTGGGTAAATCATCTCTTATAAATGCTCTTACACAAGTAAACGGATTGGCAAAAACCTCTTCAACTCCGGGTAAGACACTATGTATAAATCACTTTTTAATAAACGAAGAGTGGTATATTGTTGACTTACCGGGTTATGGATATGCAAAGTGTAGCAAGGAGGGAAAAGAAAAAATAAAAAAGATAATAGAGGGGTATATCTTAAATCGCGAAACAATGACGCTGCTATTTGTGTTGGTGGATTCGCGACACGAACCTCAAAAAATAGATACCGAATTTATGGCATGGTTGGGAGAGAATGGGGTTCCGTTCTCAATAATATTTACCAAAGCCGACAAATTGGGGAAAACAAAATTAGATGCAAACATAAACAATTATCGAAGAAAATTGTTGGAAGAGTGGGAAGAACTACCTCCAATGTTTGTAACTTCATCTGAGAATAAAACAGGGCGTACACAACTTTTAGAGTATATATTTGATATAAATAAAAGTATAAGAACAGAGAAATAATAAAGTGGAGAGGATAAAAATGATTACCAAGAGTGATACTGAATTTATGAGGGAGGCAATAGCCATATCTTTAAAATGTATAAAAATAGGTGAGGCACCATTTGGCGCAGTAATTGTAAAAGATAATAAGATAGTGGCACGAGGAGCAGACAGAGTTGCAAGAAAAATAGATCCAACGGCACATGCCGAGATTATTGCAATACGCCAAGCAGCATCGCGACTCAAAACATACGATCTCTCGGGTTGTAAAATATATACATCAACCATTCCATGTAAAATGTGTATGGAAGCAATAAAGGTAGCTAATATTGATGAAGTATATTACGCATGTACCGAAGAAGATATCTCTACAAATGCCGTAATGAAACGTTATCAACATACCGCCACGGTAAAGATGAAGATGGTGTCTGATATAAAATTAACGAATATATTACGCCAAGAGGGAGGCGAATGTGTTAATGTATTAGAGAAATTAGAAGAGTAAAATAAAAAATAAAGATATAAGAATATGAGTAATTGGTTTGAATGTAAAGTCAAATATGACAAGATGATGGAGAATGGTTTGCCCAAAAGCGTGAGCGAACCCTATTTAGTAGATGCTCTATCGTTTACCGAAGCAGAGGCACGAATAATCGAAGAGATGAAACCTTATATATCTGGTGAATTTACCGTTGCAAATATAAAAAGAGTAAAATTGGCTGATATATTCTTTGATGAGACTGGCGATAAATGGTACAAAGCAAAACTAAACTATATAACCCTTGATGAGAAGAGTGGAGCAGAGAAACGTACCGCAGCATTTATGTTGATACAAGCTCAAGACTTTGCAACAGCACTCACAACACTCACAAACGAGATGGGAACAACAATGATAGACTACGAAGTGGCATCAATAACAGAAACAGCCATTATGGATGTCTATCGATATGAGGTATCAACCCCAGACGTACAACAATAAAAAAAGACTTTTCAGAGATGGGAACAATCACTGAAAATATAAACCAATACAAGGCTTCGCTTCCGCAAGGAGTGAAGCTTTGTGCTGTTTCAAAGTTCCATCCCGAAACATCAATACAAGAGGCATACGATGCAGGACAACGTATCTTTGGAGAGAGTAGAGTACAAGAGCTAATACCTAAACAACAAGCCTTACCAACAGATATTGAATGGCACTTTATAGGACATTTGCAAACAAACAAAGTAAAATACATAGTGCCGTTTATTTCGCTCATACATAGTGGCGATAGTGCAAAACTATTAAGCGAGATTAATCGTTGTGCTAAAAAAGAGGGGCGAGTAGTAGATGTATTGTTGCAGTTGCATGTAGCAAAAGAAGAGAGCAAAAGCGGATTTTATCCCACCGAGTTGCAAGAGTATATGGCAAAGGGCGAGTGGCGAGAGTTGCAAAATATACACCTCTGTGGAGTTATGGGTATGGCAACCTTTACCGATAATCAAGAACAGATAGCCTCTGAGTTTAAAATCATACGAGGAGAGTTTGATAAAATCAAGCAACAATACTTCTCGGATGATGATAAATTCTCTTATTGCTCTATGGGTATGTCTGATGATTATCTCTTGGCAATAGAGTGCGGGTCAAACATAATAAGAGTGGGAACCGATATATTTGGTGAAAGAAAATACTAAAAACTCTGTTTTTATGTTATATAACATATAACAGTATCGGTCGGCCGATGCAAAATAATGCTAATTTTGTACAATCACATATTGTGAACTTTTTAGAATAAAATGTAATTATGACATTATCAGGATTAAAACAAACCGATTTTGAATCAGAGATAGCAGGAAAGAAAACTGCTATGTATGTTCTAAAAAACAGTAAGGGAGCCGAAATTTGTGTAACCAACTACGGAGGAGCAGTTATGTCGATAATGATGCCCGATAAAGATGGTAAATACGCAAACGTCATACAAGGACACGACTCAATTGAAAAAGTAGTAAAAAGTCCCGAACCATTCTTAAGTACATTGGTAGGTCGTTACGGAAATCGTATTGCAAAAGGAAAATTTACTCTCAATGGTAAAGAGTACACCCTTGCAATAAATAACGGGCCAAACTCGCTACATGGAGGACCAACAGGATTTCACGCAAGAGTATGGGATGCCGAGCAAATTAACGACAGTACTCTTAAATTAAAATACACATCTGCCGATGGTGAAGAGGGATTTCCTGGAGAACTTAAAGTAACAGTTATATATTCATTAAGTGAAGATAATGAGTTTGTAATAGAGTATTCGGCAACAACCAACAAAAAGACAATTGTAAACTTAACACATCACGCATTTTTCAGTCTATCAGGAATACAAAAAGATACAGCATCTGTTGAGAATAACATCCTAACCTTGAATGCTGACTTTTATGTACCAGTAGATGAAACATCAATCCCATATGGGCGTATTGATGCAGTAGAGGGAACACCAATGGATTTCCGTACTCCACACGTGGTGGGCGAACGTATTGACACAGATTTTGAACAAACAAAATTTGGTGTAGGATATGACCATTGTTGGGTACTAAATAAACGCGAAGTAGGCGAGCTGTCATACGCAGCAAAATGTGTAGAGCCAATAAGCGGACGCACATTAGAGGTTTATACAACAGAGCCGGGAGTACAAGTATATACATCAAACTGGCATAATGGATTTGAGGGAGCATTCGGAGCAACTTTCCCAAAACGCAGTGCAATATGTTTTGAGGCACAGCACTTCCCCGACACACCAAATAAACCTCATTTCCCCGATTGTATCTTAAATCCGGGCGAGGAGTATTATCAAAAAACAGTTTATAAATTTGGAGTAGAAAAATAATTAACAATAAACTAAATTAAAACAATTATGAGTCAACAAAAGAAACAATGGGGAGCCATAATCGTAATGATTGCGCTCTTTGCGATGATTGCCTTCGTAACAAACCTATGTTCGCCAATGGCAAACATCATTAAAGCACAAGGCGGAGTATCAGAAGTATTAGCACAAATTGGAAACTACGGAAACTTCGTTGCATATCTAATTATGGGAGTACCCGCAGGAATGCTAATCTCAAAATTTGGTTACAAAAAAACAGCTTTAATTGGTCTAATGGTCGGAATCGTAGGTATTCTTGTTCAATGGTCAAGTAGCTTGTTAGATGTAGCAAACGGAATAGGAGTAGTATTTACTGTATATTTAATAGGAGCATTCATTACAGGATTCTGTATGTGTATTCTAAACTGTGTAGTAAACCCAATGTTGAACCTGCTTGGTGGCGGAGGTAACTCAGGAAACCAATTAATTCAAACAGGAGGAGTATTCAACTCATTGGCAGCAGTAGCAGTATATATCATAATGGGAGCATTAATTGGCGAGGTAACATCAGAGACAAAAATTGCAGATGCAACACCGGCTTTAATGATAGCATTAGGAATCTTCGTAGTAGCATTCTTAACAATCTTGAAAACAAAAATCGAAGAGCCGGAGCAAGCCCCAGTTGATATGTCATTGGTAAAAGGAGCGTTCAAATATCGTCACTTTGTATTAGGAATTTTAGGTATCTTCCTATACATGGGAATTGAGGTAGGAACACCAACATACGTAAATATGTATCTTGTAAACACTCCAGAATTAGGAATCAATGCGGCAACAGCAGGATTGATAGTAGCAGTATATTGGTTCTTGATGATGGTAGGACGTTTTGTTGGAGCATCAATCGGAAACAAAGTATCAAGTCGTGCAATGATAACAACAGTATCAATCTTAACTTTGGTATTAGTGCTATTTGGAATGTTTGCTCCAACAGATATTAAAGTACAAGTACCCGGAATTGATTGGGGAACATTAACTTTGATTTGGGCTAACGTGCCAGTTGGAATCTTTGCATTCCTATTAGTGGGATTATGTACATCAGTAATGTGGGGAGGAATCTTCAATATGGCAGTAGAGGGACTTGGAAAATATACAGCAGTAGCATCAGGAATCTTTATGACAATGGTATTCGGATGTGCAGTAATGTTGGCAATCCAAGCACAAGTAGCAGAGATGACCGATTATATGACAAGTTTCTGGGTAGTAGTAGCATGTGCAGCTTACCTATTGTTCTATGCACTAATTGGTTCAAAACCCTCGCAAGTAAAAGAGTAATATATTAATTCATCATATAAACTAACTAATTATGAATATAGATTTTGTCAGAAGTCGTTTCATCAAACACTTTGATGGTACAACAGGAGAACTTTACGCATCACCAGGTCGTATCAATCTAATCGGAGAGCATACCGATTACAATAACGGGTTCGTATTTCCTGGAGCAGTAAATAAAGGAATAATAGCAGAGTTGAAACCAAACGGAACAGACAAAGTAAAAGCTTACTCAATAGATGAAAAAGACTATGTAGAGTTTGGTCTAAACGAGGAGGATGCACCACGTGCATCATGGGCAAAATACATCTTCGGAGTATGTCGCGAAATGATTAAACGCGGAGTTCCTGTAAAAGGATTCAACACAGCATTTGCAGGAGATGTACCTCTTGGAGCAGGAATGTCATCATCGGCAGCGTTAGAGAGTACTTATGCATACGCACTAAACGATATGTTTGGTGATAACAAAATCGACAAATTTGAGTTGGCAAAAGTAGGTCAAGCAACAGAGCATAACTATGTAGGAGTAAACTGCGGAATTATGGACCAATTTGCAAGTGTATTCGGAAAAGAGGGAAGCCTAATCCGTTTGGATTGTCGCTCATTAGAGTACTCATACTTCCCATTTGAACCCAAGGGATACAAATTGGTATTGCTTAACACATGTGTAAAACACGCATTGGTAGGATCTCCTTATAACGATCGCCGTTTAAGTTGTGAGCATGTAGCAGAGGTAATCAAAGCAAAATATCCCGAAGTGGAGTCATTGCGTGATGCAAACTTTGAAATGCTTGAGGAGGTAAAAGAGCAATTGAAACCAGAAGATTACAGCCGAGCTAAATACGTAATTGGAGAGGTTCAACGCGTACTTGATGTATGTGATGCATTAGAGGCAGGCGACTACGAAACAGTTGGTCGTAAAATGTACGAAACACACTTTGGCCTAAGCAAAGATTACGAAGTAAGTTGCGAAGAGTTAGATTTCTTGGTAGATGTAGCAATTGATTGCAACGTAACAGGTTCTCGTATGATGGGAGGCGGTTTCGGTGGATGTACAATCAACTTGGTAAAAGAGGAGTTGTACGAACTATTCATTGAACAAGCCGAGAAAAAATACAAAGAGAAATACGGAAAATCACCTAAAGTATATGATGTTGTAATAGGTGATGGATCTCGTAAATTGGTTGTAGAGTAATAAAAAACAGTAATAAAACCAATCATTAAAACGGAAGTCGAAGATTTCCGTTTTTTTTGTTGATAAATAATACCTATAAAATATAAAATATACAGAATAAATAATTAATTTTGCAAAAGAGAATAAAATACGGGCATACCGTACTATATAAAAACCTAACGAGTTATCAAAAATGGCAATCGACAAGAAAATTCAAGAGAGAGTAGCGGATAATATTCGCGTACTAACAGTGGCAATGGTGGAGAAAGCAAAATCAGGTCACCCAGGAGGAGCAATGGGCGGAGCAGATTTTATAAATACACTCTACTCAAAAGTAATGGTTTACGACCCTGATGATGCAACATGGATGAATCGCGACCGTTTCTTCCTTGATCCGGGACATATGTCACCAATGCTATACAGCGTATTGGCAATGATTGGTAACTTTACCATGGATGAGATAAAAGATTTCCGCCAATGGGGAACAAAAACTCCCGGACACCCGGAGCTAAACATTGAGCGTGGAGTAGAGAACACCTCAGGTCCACTCGGACAAGGACATGCTATGGCAGTAGGAGCAGCAATGGCAGAGCGTTTTATGGTAGCACGTTTTGGAGAATGGATGTCACACAAAACATACGCCTTCATCTCTGACGGAGGAATTCAAGAGGAGATATCGCAAGGAGCAGGACGTATGGCAGGATACTTTGGATTGAATAACCTGATTATGTTCTTCGATAGTAACGATATTCAGCTATCAACAGATACCGATGCCGTAACAACAGAAGATACAGCGGCAAAATATCGTGCGTGGAATTGGAACGTAATAGAGATAGACGGAAACGATTCTCAAGCAATATACGATGCTTTGATAGTAGCACAAAACGAGGAGAAGCGTCCAACCATAATCATTGGTAAAACAATAATGGGTAAAGGAGCTGTAAAAGAGGACGGAAGCAATTTCGAGCGTCAATGCTCAACTCATGGGCAACCAATCAGTGCAGCAGGTGCATCGGTAGAGAAAACAATCTTAAACTTGGGAGGAAACCCTGAAGATCCATTTACATTCTTCCCCGAAACAGTTCAACTATACGAAGAGCGTAAGGCGGAGTTGCGTAAAATTGTAGCAGAGCGAAAAGCACAACAAGCAGAGTGGGAGAAAGCAAATCCAGAGAAAGCAGAGTTACTCAAAAAATATATGTCGGGTGAAGTGCCTGCTATCGATTACAAATCAATAGCACTAAAACCTAACCAAGCAACACGCGTAGCATCATCAACAGTGTTGTCGGTATTTGGCGAGAATATAGGTAATATGGTTGTGGCATCAGCCGACTTGGCAAACTCTGATAAAACCGATGGATTCTTGAAAAAGACAGGAGCATTTGCACCATATAACTTTGAGGGAGCGTTCCTTCATGCAGGAGTAAGTGAGATAACTATGGCTGCCGTAATGAACGGTATGGTATTGCACGGAGGAATAATAGCTGCAAGTGGAACATTCTTTGTATTCTCTGACTATATAAAACCAGTTGCAAGAATGTCTGCATTAATGCGACTTCCTGTAAAATATGTATGGACACACGATGCCTTCCGCGTAGGAGAGGACGGACCAACACACCAACCGGTAGAACAAGAGGCCCAAATCCGCTTGTTGGAAGAGTTGAAAAACCACAAAGGTAAAAACAGTATGTTGGTACTACGCCCTGCCGACGGTGCAGAGACTGTTGTGGCTTGGAAGTTAGCAATGGAGAACACCGATTCGCCAACAGCATTGATTTTGTCACGTCAAAACGTAGATGATATTCCAGCGATGAACGGCGATCGTTACGAAGAGGCACTACAAGCAGAGAAGGGAGCATACATCGTGGCAAAAGATGAAAATCCTGATGTTGTAATGGTTGCAAGCGGAAGTGAGGTATCAACCCTAATGGCAGCACTACCCCTGTTGCACGAAGCAGGAATAAAAGCACAAGTAGTATCAGCTCCATCAACAGGACTATTCTTCAACCAAACACCTGAGTACAGAGCAAGTGTAATTCCAACAGATAAACCGGTATTCGGCTTAACAGCAGGATTACCTTCGGCAATGGCACGTTTGGTAGGAGTAAACGGAGTAGTCTGGGGATTAGATCACTTTGGATATTCAGCTCCTTATAAAGTGTTGGATGACAAATTTGGATTCTCTGCTGAGAACGTACTAAAACAAGTAAAAGCAATGTTAGGGAAATAATAAACCTATACAATAGTTATAATATAAAAGGTTGTCTATATTGAAGTGAACTTCAAAGTTTGGACAACCTTTTACATTTTTATTTTTTAACCATAACTATATGGTTGACTTGTTTCTGTTATCAGACAGCTAACAAATGAATCTACTCTTTTCCTGCCAAAGGAGTAGGGGTAACGTAAGTACGAGTGGCAAGATCTTTATCAATCATATACAAGCCAAACTTATTACCATCCACAGCACGCATAGCATCAATTTGCTCTTGAACATTCTCTTCTTCCTCAACTTGCTCATCAACAAACCAAACAAGCATATTTGAAGTGGCAAAATCCTTCTCTTCAGCCGCAATATGGCAAAGTTCGTTAATAAGCGAAGTTACCTTACGCTCATGAACAATAGTATCTTCAAAAGCCTCAAGAGGAGTCTCCCAGCTTGTCTTAACCTCAGGGATAGGAGCTAACTCAACTTTGCCTCCACGAGCAAGAACATAGTTAATGAAAATTTGAGCGTGAGCCTGTTCCTCCTTAAATTGAACAGCAAACCAGTTAGCCACACCTTTGTAACCCTTAGCCGAAGCATCAACCGACATTGATAAATATAGATATGCCGACCAGAACTCCGCACTAATTTGTGCATTTAGAGCATCTTCTAATCTTTTACTTAACATATTATTTAATTTAAAGTTTATACATACATTAATAATATATAAAACAAACGTATAATAACTCCGTTTCGTTTGCGAAGATAAATAATATTTTTATAACTTTGCTATTCTAAAAACTAAAAAAAATATTTATGGAGAAGTGTAAATTACCCGTAGCCGCGGCATTGGTTGCCATAGGAATCTTTTTAGGTGGCTTTGCGATAGCGAAAGCCATAATTACAACAACAGAAATGTCACGAGTGGTAAATGTAAAAGGACTATCTGTACGTGAAGTGCCGGCCGATAAGGTAATATGGCCAATTACATTTAAGGAGATAGGCAATAACTTAACAGACCTATATAATACCATAAATACAAAGAACAATATAATAATATCATTCTTAAAGGAGAATGGTATAGATGAGAGTGAGATAATTATTGCAGCTCCCGAGATAGTAGATTTACAGGCGGAGCGTTACGGAAATCAGAACTACTTATACCGTTACAATGTAACATCCATAATAACCGTAACATCAAATAAGGTAAACTTAGTAACCCAATTGATGCTTAAACAAGCCGATTTAATAAAAAAAGGAGTAGCAATCATAGTAGGGAGTTACGAATATCAACCAACCTTTACATTTACAGGTCTTAACGATATAAAACCCCAAATGATTGAGGAGGCAACCATAAATGCACGAACAACAGCCGAGAAATTTGCTGCCGATTCACAAAGCAAGTTGGGGAAAATAAAAACAGCCAATCAAGGACAATTTACCATAAGCGACCGAGATAATAACACACCTCAAATAAAAGAGGTGCGAGTAGTAACAAGTGTAACATATTTTCTTGAAGATTAGATAATGAGCATTTCAGATGATGAAAAGTTTATGCAGATGGCTTATCGCGAAGCCCAAACAGCATACTCTGACGGGGAGATTCCGGTTGGGGCAATAGTGGTGTGCAACGGAATGGTAATAGCAAGGACGCATAATCTGACAGAGATGCTAAACGATGTAACTGCCCATGCTGAGATGCAGGCAATAACTGCGGCAACAAACCAATTGGGCGGAAAATATCTGAACAAATGCACTATGTATGTAACATTGGAGCCTTGCATAATGTGTGCAGGAGCATTAGGGTGGTCGCAGTTAGGACGTTTGGTTTGGGGTGCCGATGATGCAAAGCGAGGATTCTCACGATTTGCTCCCGAGGCGTTACATCCCAAAACAGAAATAACAAAAGGAATAATGGCAAAAGAGTGTGCCGAGATAATACAGGAATTTTTCAAAAACAAAAGATGATATGAGCAAGAAAGTAATAGTCTCGTTTGAGATAAAACCCGAAATGGCAATACTCCTGAGTATGATATTACATGGTGGAACATACGGAGTACAAACAGCGAGCAAATTGCTAACTGCAAAGAGTATAAAAGATATGCACGACATAGGCACATCAATAATCTCACAAGTAGAGGAGCAAGAAGATTTAGAGGAGTATGAAGAGGAGATACTATCAAAACTTACACCCGATGAACAAGCTTTCTACAAAGAATTAAAACGAGCAACCGGTCGTTAAAAATTGATGGAAAGTAGGGGCGTGCGTGGCATACCACGTCCGAAAAAAGGTAATCCATATCAAATGAAAGAGTTTGAATTAACCATATTAGGTTGTGGTTCGGCAAAACCATCAGGACGCCATCAGCTATCATCGCAGGTATTAACATATCGCGGGAAACACTTTATGATAGATTGTGGTGAGGGAACACAACGTCAATTCTATCGTAATGGATTAAATCAAAACCGACTCTCTCATATATTCATCTCGCACCTTCATGGCGATCACTGTTTTGGACTAATAGGGTTTATATCAACCCTTGAATTGCAAGAACGCACAGGAGAAATAGTGATACATGCTCACTCCGATTTAGAGACACTACTTCGCCCGCAAATTGATTACTATTGCAGTGGAAGTACGCTAAAAATAACAATAGAACCACTTCCATCTAAAGTTGCAGAAATCTATAACGATGGAACACTTCGAGTAACATCTTTCCCCTTAAAACATCGCATTCCAACATTCGGATTCAAGTTTGAAGAGATAAACAAATTGCCCCATATAATAAAAGAGAGGGTAGAGAGGTATAATATACCTCTAAAAGAGTTACCTCGCATAAAAGAGGGAGCAGATTATATTACACCCGATGGTGAGATAATCCCAAATTGTGAGTTGGTATCACCTCCATCACCGGCATCAAGTTACGCCTATTGCTCCGATACAAAATATACAACATCAATCATTCCGCATATAACAGGAGTATCACTTCTGTATCATGAAGCAACCTATCTTCACGATATGGAGAAGACCGCCAGTAAACGCTACCACACAACCGCTCTACAAGCAGCAAAAATAGCAAAAGAGGCAGAGGTAGAGCAGTTGATTATAGGTCACTTCTCAACTCGTTACAAAGATGAATCCCCTCTTTTGCAAGAAGCACAAAAGGAGTTTGCAAATACAATCTTAGCAAACGAGGGGTTGAAAATAAAGTTTTAAATACTATCCTCCTCTTTTGTTAAAGATAAATTAAATAAAGAGTTTATATCCTATCCTTTGTCAAACTTTTAATAAATTGTCTGCCTATATCTTAATTAAATGTTTACGCAGGTTTGGTTATGACCAAATTATATATTATTGTAAACTTGAGAAGTTCTTTTTTTATGTAAAATATAAAGATATTATCCCCCATTGTTAATTATTGATTAACAATAATTAACAATAATTAACAATGGGGGGGGGGTAAAATGCAAATTTATGTTTATTTTTGCAAAAAAATACATGTTATTGTGCATTCGTTAGTTTTTGGTTTCATAAACTTACCGCAATAATAACTAAAATGACTTAAATGATCCAAGAAACGTAATAGTAAAACAATTAAATATATATTATGAATAAAAACTACATTAAACAATTAGTGTTGTTATTAGCATTCATTCCCTTTGTGGGAGTTTCTGCAACTGAATATATGAATGTCTATTTAACAACGCAAGGAGCATTTCAATCAATAAATATTGATGAAATAGACAAAATAACCTTCCCGTCAGAAGATGAAGTAAATATTACCATATCGGGTATGGGAACCCCCATGGCAATAGATAATATTGAGGTTATTACCTTTGGTGATACTGATATAACAGCCATAGAGGAGAGTGAAGTTGAAACTGCTGAAATAGAGATACTCTATATAGCATCGACAGGAGAAGTAAAAGTAACCTCATCTGAAGTAGTCAATCAAGTGCAACTATACAATATGCAAGGAGTATTAATGCAAACAGTTGCTCATGGAGTAGATGTTGTAACCCTTAATGTTAGCAACTACCCTAATGGAATCTATATCGTAGTTGCACAATCAGGCGAACAAGTGGTAACAAAGAAAATTATAAAATAGTATAACTGAACATAAAAAACAAAAATTATCATGAAATCTATAAAAGCAATATTAACAACCATGCTTTTGTTCATGACACTCTTTTGTGTACAGTCGCAAAACACAGAAGAGAGTGTTGATGAGAAAAAGATGATGCAGGTTTATATGAAAGATGATAACCTATCAATTTATGATCTATCTAAAGTTGATTCTATACGATTTGAATATGAAGAACCAGAGATTGATTATAGCCTAGTTTCTGTATCAATAGAGAGTTTACAGCTGGCACCACTTGCTGAGTCGGAATTTTATGTAGAGATAGAATCATCTGATTATCTTGATTCTGATTTATATCCATTTGGTGTTGAACTATTAAAAAACGAGGCTCTTGCAGATAATAGTATAACCGATGCAAAGGTGGTATATAGTTTAATGCCCGATGATTTAGGCTATAAAGTAAAATTTACAGCAGGAACTCAAAAAGAGGAGCTAATCTGTCGTATAATTCTTGGCGGTTATGTAAAAGATATACCTATAACAGTAGACTATGGTGTATATCTATCTCACAATATAATTAACCCTAATAACCCAAATGATGGTATAGGATTGTTAACATACAAAACTATCTATTTAGGAGAGACATTGACATTGAATTACTCTTTCTTCTGTTATTTAGATGGAGCTTCCGATGAGCAAAAAGCAGCAGTTAAAGAGATTTTGCTAAACAAAGAAAATTATGTAGCTGATGGATTAACCCTTGAAATAGGAGACGTAACAATTGATGACAGCAATGATGTTTGGGTTGTTTCTCTTCCATTAACATCAACTGCAAATGTTTATGAGCAAGGAATTATTGCCATAACAATAGAGGATAAAACATTACAACTTTACCTAACATGTGATGATGGAAAACATTTTAATGAGCTTTATATCTCATTCAGCCAAATTAATACATACAGCGAGGATGTAAAATTAACAAGTCGCAAATTAAACAAAAGTTACCTAAAATATGTAGGTGGAAATGTTGAAGAGAATGCAGAGCCAGAAAGATTCAAAATCATTGTATGGTACACAATGAGTCCAGATGATCGTGGAGATTTCATTGACTGGAACTTAACATTACCACAAGGAGCAAATGCACCTGTTAAATATATTGGTATGCAAAAAATCAATACTCAACAATTTGAGTTTGAGTTTGAGGTACAAGCAGCAGGACAAGCAAATATTGGATTTACAATTGAGAACCCCAAAGCAGATGATCCTTCATTATCAGAAGAGGACAAAGCATTATACGAGACATACCGTATTCAAACAGCTACTGCTCTTGTAAATGTGATTGACCGCAATACTGTT
>JAFXDI010000049.1 GCA_017521245.1 Bacteroidales bacterium | reverse complement strand
TCTTTCCCTAACTGCTCTGCAAGCCATTTACCTGTTTTCCTTTGTTCTACAAGTACAACTTTTAACCGATTAACATTCTTCATTGTAATCTAATCATATTGATTTTACGCAAAGATATTGAAAAATAATCAACTGAAGAAATTTTCAATAAACAAAAGCATAGTTGGACTGATGATTATTTACATTTTGCCTTATAGATTGTAAGTAAGATGGGGTTTAGCTACACATAAGGCATAGACAAGTGGTGATTAAGTTAGTAAAGCATCATTTGTCCGACCGTTACAAAATTTATTTGCAAGCCTCGGAAAAATGCTCAGAATAGATTGGTGTTTTAGAATAGATACCATTTATCCGATACTATCCTAAAAAATTGGATACCTCTGGACAAATGCTCTGTAGATGTCTCTGATTCGGGAGTACACTTCTCAATCCTAATACACAAAGAGCGGTTCCAATGCCTGCGGCAGCTTATCAAAAGTAATTTCATTTGCCATACTCGAACTGTTTTAATGTTTCGTTGGCAAAGGAAATCGGTGTTATAATGGTGGAATCACCCACCAAAATATAACTGCAAAATAACTTTTGGATGGTGGTTTATAATTAGTGTAAGTCAAAAAACTTTTATAATCGGGATTATGCAACAAAAGCATTCAGGTGGGTATACCTATCATTAGTCTATCATTAATACACTTATATTAATTGTGGAAATTTTGAGTATTTTAATCAATTGTTTTTGTATCATATAAGAAATAACATTATTTTTCGTATATTTGCAAGAAATTCGGTATAATGAATTCTGTAAATATGCAACATCATTATTTGTCTGCTGAACAAGGTGAGTTTAGAAGTAGAAGTGAAGCGGAAGAGTATCTTCAATCGTTTAAAGTAGAAGATGAAATATCGGTAAACGATACCGACTCACCTATTGACAAACCTTTTAATCCTAAGGAAATCAATATTAAGAGTAAAACAATGTCTCTTGATAACATAATCAAGAGAATACGTGAATCTGAAATAGATTTAGCACCTGATTTTCAGCGTAAAGGCAACTTGTGGACTTTAGACAAACAAAGTCGACTAATAGAATCAATGCTCATAAAACTACCATTGCCTGCTTTTTATTTTGATGGAACAGAGGATGAAAAGTGGCTAGTTGTAGATGGTTTGCAACGTCTTTCTGCTATCAAAAATTTTGTAGTCGATGAAAGCCTACGATTGCAAGGATTAGAATTTCTTGATAATATTAGTGGTAAAACTTTTTCAGAACTACCACGTAATTATCGTAGAATGATTGAGGAAACAGAAATAGTTGCCTATATCATTAATCCTGGCACTCCAGCCGATGTCAAGTTTAACATTTTTAAACGTATTAATACTGGTGGCTTAGTTTTGGAACCTCAAGAAATTAGACATGCTCTAAATCAAGGTACTCCTTCTAAATTTGTCGCTAATTTAGCACAACTTGAGTCATTTAAAGATGCGACACAGAATGTTATTGCAACAGATCGAATGCTTGATAGAGAATTTGTCACTCGTTTTCTTGCATTCTATTTGAATGGTTATAAAGGATATAAACCCGACCTTGATACTTTTATGACATCATCAATGGGGCAACTCTACACTAAAACCAATGATGAACTCAATGATATTATGAAAGCTTTTGATAATGCGATGAAACTATCTAAAACCATTTTTGGAAGATGGGCATTTCGAAAAGTTTATTCTATTTTAGAACGGCGAAAACCAATTAATAAAGCTCTTTTTGAGGTATGGAGTGTGGGATTAGCAAATCTTTCAATAGAAGAGCAAAAATGTGCTAAATCCAATAAGGATGTGATATTCCAAAAATTTGTAGAACTTATGAATAATGATGATGCATTTGTGGCTGCTATAACTTCGGCGACGGGTGATAGAGGAAGAGTAAATTATCGCTATGCTTGTATTCATGAAATTATATATAACAGTATATCTTTATGATAAAAAGAATAAATGTAATAAACTTTAAGTCGATTAAATCTATCGAACTTATTCCAACATCACTAAATCTATTTATGGGCTTGAATGGAATGGGTAAGTCTACTGTTATACAATCATTGTTGATTCTTCGTCAAAGTTTAAAATCTGACTTAACTCAGTTATGTCTTAACGGCGATTTGGTTGAGATTGGAAGAGGCAAAGATGCATTATATAATTTTGCAGATATAGAGAAAATCCATTTTAATATTGGTTTTGTTAATTGTAATCAAGATCGCGAGTATTCTCTTGATGTGGGTTATGCATATTCATCTAAAAGTGATATTCTTAATCAGATGGAATCCCATATAGATCCAGAGGTTTATAAGGAAGCATTATTTACAAATAATTTTGTTTTTCTTAATGCAGATAGATTATCACCATCAACAACCTACAAAATGTCATATGACGAAGTTGCCAACAATTATACCATAGGTATTCATGGAGAACTTGCCGCTCATTTTTTGTCAATGTATGGAGATAAACTTATTGTACCTCATCATCTTTGTCTTGAAACAGCATCTTCCAATAAGTTAATTGATCAGGTACAAGAATGGATGAAGGCTATTACTCCGGGAGTGAATATTGTAACAGAAGAATTATCTCAAATAGACAAAGTAATCTTATCATATGATTTCCATACAGATACAATTTCAACAAATAGAATTCGTCCCACAAATGTAGGATTTGGTATTTCGTATATATTGCCTGTAATTGTAGCATGTTTAAGTGGCATCCATAAACTTGTTCTGATAGAAAATCCTGAGGCACATCTTCATCCTAAGGGACAAGCTAAAATGGGCGAATTGATTGCAAGGTGCGCAGCTTCTGGTGTCCAATTATTTGTGGAAACTCATAGTGATCATATTGTAAATGGATTGCGCGTAGCAGTAAAAGAAAAAATCATAGCTCCAAAACAAGTTGGGATTAATTACTTTACAAAAAACATAGAAAACGGAGAGAGTTATACAGTTAATACTCCTATTAAAATTGGAATAAATGGAGAATTAAGCTATTATCCACAAGATTTTATTGATGAATGGGAGAATCAATTGATGAAACTAATATAATATATGGGTTCTTTAAATCAACATGCATGTTTTAACGAACTAAGTTTTCTAGATCAAGAAGGAGATGAAGATGCTTTGTCGTTATTCATTAATTATGCAAAAACAATACAAGCTTTAAAAGAAAAAGGCTTTAATGGCATTAGGTATGAGTATGGTATAACATCTTTGAATAAAGATGGGATACGAAACATATATGAACTTCAAAGCGATCCAATTGGTCGTACATATTTTACATTCATTTTATCCACAGCTAGAAACCCTTATATTGAATCAGATACCTCAGAAGAAGAGAAATATATAAATAATAACTTCGAAGTTAAGATTGATGATTCCTGGGATGTAGGTCAAGGACTTATTTCTGCATATCTACTTGAAACAATCGCCATTTCACTTTCTACTCATCCAAAATGGAGAAAACAGTCTTATGCCATTAGGAATGTAAAAGATGAAATATTAAAAGGAAAGGTCGTCAATGTTGATACGCCAAAATCATTAGAAACAGATGAAATAAATCATTTTATAGAACAGCATAAACCAATTGAACTAGAAAAATGTATAATATTGCCTCAAAAGAAACTTTATAAATTCAGAGATGATCATGGCAAAGATAAATTAATATTCTTGTGGAAAAAATTGCGTAACTGCAATTATATTGTATCTGCTATCAATTCATTGGCCTTTAATCCAACAAGCCGAGAGTTTGTTGAAAAATGTTTTGATGATGGCAAAATTCATCTGCGATTGATAGATTCCGATGAAGGTTTTGGTATGGTCATTCAAACAACAGGAAAAACAATGCGAGAAACTATAGCAATTGGAGAGATAATAAAACAGATGTATTTATAAACACAGACTTAAATCTATCAAGTAATACATTGTTTACAATAGATTAAAAATCTATTTATTATAGATTTAATCTCAATTGTATCCTGCACTCCGATTCGGTGTGCGACATCTTGCGCTCGATGGTTGAGACTTCAATGTCGCGGAGAGCGTGAGCAAAGACATTCTTAATGAATGTGGCTGTATGGTTCTGTTTTTCTTTTATCAATGTATATAATAACTTACTTACCTCGAGAAAGAACAATCAAAATTGGCTTAATATTAGTTCGTTGTTCATTTCCCAATGCAAAACTTTGAGAAGATGGTTTGTAGTAGGTCAGTGGTGCTGATTTGACCTGTTATTTCACCGATGTAGTGCATTGCTTCGCGTATGTCTTGTGCAAGTAGGTCGCCAGGGATATTTATCTCTAATCCATCGATGGTGCGTTGTATGGCTGCTCCTGCTTTTATCAGGGCTTCGTAATGACGTACATTGGTTACTATTGTGTCGCTTATTGATTGTTGTGCAGCGGTGTATTGTGCGAGTTGTTGCTTTAACTCCTCTATGCCACTATTGTTTTTTGCAGATATGGTTAGTATGGGTATCTCCTCACCTATTTGCTCTGCTATTTTTTGTTGTGCTGCGGTTTGCTCTTCGGGTGTTAGTTTATCGCATTTGTTAAGCAAAAGTAGTAGTTTTTTGCCTTGTGAGCGTTGTTTTATCTCTTCGGCATTTTTAGGTAGTGTACCTGTTATATCGGTGAGCCAAAGGATTATTTCTGATTGCTCTATTTTTTGATAACTGCGTTCTATTCCTATCTGCTCTATGGTATCGCTTGTGGTACGGAGTCCTGCTGTATCTATCAAGCGATAGAGTGTTCCTGATATGTTTATGGTATCTTCAATGGTATCGCGCGTTGTGCCATGTATGGGCGATACAATGGCTCTCTCCTCACCTATTAGTTGGTTAAGGAGTGTTGATTTTCCTGCATTGGTTTCGCCTATTATTGCGACTGGTATTCCATTTTTTATGGCGTTACCTGTTGCAAAGCTGTTGCTGAGAGTGGTTATCTCTTTTGATATCTCTTGTGCAAGGTTTGTGAGTTGTGTGCGGTCGGCAAATTCGACCTCTTCTTCTGAGAAGTCTAACTCCAACTCTATGAGCGATGCAAAGTTTATCATTTGTGCGCGTAACTCCTCGAGTTTGCTACTGAATTTACCTCGCATCTGGTTTATGGCTACGCGGTGCGATGCTGCTGTGGTTGATGCTATTACGTCTGCAACACCTTCTGCTTCTGCCAAGTCCATTTTGCCATTTATGAATGCTCGGCGTGTGTATTCGCCTGGCATTGCTAATCGGCATCCGTTTTCAATCAGAAGGGATAAAAGGGTTTGTTGTATGTATTGTGAGCCATGACACGAGATTTCTACTGTATCATCACCTGTAAACGAGTGTGGAGCTTTGAATAGTGTTACTACTACATCATCCAACACTTCGCCTTGCGATGTGGTTATTGTTCCGTATTTTGCTGTATGAGTTGGTTGCTCTGCTACGGTTATGCCTTTTATGTTTTTATATATTTTATCTGTTATGGTTATTGCCTGTGGTCCGCTGATGCGTACTACTGCTATTCCTCCTACTCCTGGGGCTGTTGATATGGCACATATTGTGTCGGTTGTGTCGGCTCTCATAGTGTTATTCCCAAAGGGTGTAATTACTTGTTTCTTCTATTTTGTTTTCTGTTTCATCAGGTAGTTGAGACAGGAAGTCCATTCCTGTTATCTGCTCTACGCTGTTTATTGTTGTTACATACTCACGTGGGTGTTTAGATGCTTTTGCGTTTGGGAATATAAATGCTATTCCTCGTGGCTCAGGTGTGTATGGCGAACATACTACTTTAAAATAGGCATCGGGTATTGCCACTTGTGTTTGAGGTATGTATCGTACTGGTTCTTGGGTAAATAATGGTCCGCATATTACTACCAATGCACTATCACGTATTGCCCATAGGCGGATATCTTCTTCAAGGTTTTTCCATGCTCCTCTGTTTAGTCCTGGTGCTTGGGGACAGATATTTGTGAAATAGAACGATTGATCCATTACAATTTGACTCCATTTCATATCGGCTGCTGGTGCCATGTGTCCTTTATCATACCCACTTCCTTTGTAATCGGCATTTGTTGCACTGCGTCCTTTTACTTTGGGATCGGGCATAAATTTATCTTTTCGCTCTGCCTCTGTGCTTGTTGCTTCACTTCGTGTTATTTCATATGCTACCCAATTTGGTATTCCATATGATGTGTTATATGATGACGTATATCCTATATTTGTTACTAACTGTTGCGATGTTGTGGTTTCCCACTTGGGTATTTCAAGGTTTGAATATGATACCACTACTCTCTTTTGTGGCTCCTCTTTTTTAGGCTCTTTTATAACAACTTCTTGCTTTGAGCTTTCTGTATCAACCTCTGTTTCTACTAACTCTGACTCAATTTGTTGTGGGATAGATGGTTTGCTATATCGTTTTACTAATATTATTATAACTATCACTATTGCTACTACCAATAGTATCTTCAAAAAGAGCCACATTAAATCTCTCTCTTGCTTTTGAGGCTTTGTGGTTTTCTTCTTTTTAGTAGGTTTCTTTTTATTTTTAGGTATGGTTTTTCCTTTTTTTGCCATTTTATTATGCTTATTCCTGTTTGATATGCAAATTTACAGATTTTTTCTGTACTTTTGCAATTGGTATTCAAACATTGTGTTTTGAATTATTTTTTATGTTTAATACTTCGCTTTTATATTTTTCATTATGAATGTTATAGACAGATTTTTAGGTTACGTTAAAGTTGATACCCAATCGGATGAATTAACTAACTTAACTCCAAGTACTCCAGGTCAGATGATTTTTGCACAACAATTGGTTAAGGAGCTGATTGCTATTGGTTTAACCGATGCTGAAGTTGACAGCAATGGTTATGTTATGGCTACTTTACCTGCTAACACCGATAAGGAGTTACCTACCATTGGTTTTATTGCTCATATGGATACTTCGCCCGATATGACTGGCCATAATGTTCAACCTCGTATTGTTGAGAAGTATGATGGTGGTGATATTGTTCTTTGTGCCGAAGAGAATATTGTTTTAAAGACTGAAGATTTCCCCGAAATTTTAGGTTATGTTGGTAACGATATTATTGTTACTAATGGTAAAACTCTTTTGGGTGCTGATGACAAAGCGGGTATTGCAGAGATTATGACAGCAATGGAGTATTTGATTGCCAACCCCGATATTAAACATGGTAAAATTAGGGTTGCTTTCACCCCTGATGAAGAGATTGGTCAAGGTGCCGACCACTTTGATGTTAAGAAGTTTGGTGCTGATTTTGCATATACTATGGACGGTAGTGACCAAGGTATTATTGAATTTGAAAACTTTAATGCTGCCCTTGCCAAAGTTACATTTAAAGGACGTAATGTTCACCCAGGTTATGCTAAACATAAAATGGTAAATGCTTTGCGTGTTGCCAACCAATATGCTATTATGCTACCTCGCTGGGAAACACCCGAACACACTGAGGGTTACGAAGGTTTCTATCACTTGGTTGGTTGCGAGGGATCTGTTGAGAAAACTACACTTACTTATATTATCAGGGACCACGATAGAGATCGTTTTGAGCGTCGCAAAAAAGAGTTCTCTCACTTGGTTAATAAAATCAATAAGGAGTTCCCTGGTTGTGCATCACTTGACATCAGAGACCAATACTACAATATGCGTGAGATGATTGAGCCTGTTATGCATATTATTGATCTTGCAAAAGAGGCTATCTCAAATTGTGGTATGGAACCAAAGGTTGAGCCTATTCGTGGTGGTACTGATGGTGCAAGACTTTCGTTTATGGGACTTCCCTGCCCCAACCTTTCGGCTGGCGGTATGAACTTCCACGGACGTTTTGAGTATATCTCAGTTCAGGCAATGCAAAATGCTGTGAATGTTATTGTTGAGATTGCCAAATTGGTTGCCAATAAATAGTTTTTCGTTGAATGAAAAACTTAATAGTGATTTTAGGTCCTACGTCTGTTGGCAAAACAGATTTGAGCATTAAGTGTGCCGAGAGGTATGGCTCTCCAATTATTTCGTGCGACAGCAGACAGATGTATAAAGGTATGTGCATAGGCACTGCTGCTCCCAATAACGATTTACTCCGTAGGGTGAAACACTATTTTATTGGTAATTTAGAACTTACCGACTATTACAGTGCGGCTATATTTGAGGAGGAGTTTATGACTCTCTCCTCTTCTCTTTTTAAGAAACATGATACTTTGGTTATGTGCGGAGGCTCTATGATGTATATTGATGCTGTATGCAAGGGCATTGATGAAATTCCAACAATCACAGATGAAGTTAGAGCAAAAGCCGTAAACGACTTTAACGAATTGGGATTGGATGCACTATGCGAGGAACTTAAATTACGAGATCCAGAACTATACAAAACCATTGATCTTAAAAACCATAAACGAGTTGTCCATGCCATTGAGGTATGCAGACAAACGGGTAAACCCTTCTCTGATTTGCGTACTAACAGCAAAAAGGAGCGACCATTTAATATCATCAAGATTGGCTTAAATATTGAACGAGAACTTTTGTTTGAACGTATATCAAAACGCACTGAGCAGATGATTGCAGATGGTCTTATTGAAGAGAGTAAAATGCTTTTACCTTTCCGCAACTTAAACTCATTAAATACTGTTGGTTACAAAGAGATTTTCGCCTACTTCGATGGTATTTTCACACTTGATGAGGCAATTGAAAAGATTAAACGCAACACGCGTGTATATGCAAAAAAACAGCTCACTTGGTTTAAACGAGACAAAGATATTGCTTGGTTTAACCCCCATGACACAGAAGCCGTTTTTGAACATATTGATAAGCTAATTAGAAATGAGAAGTAAGAAATTACACCCTCGCAACTGATAACTAATAACTGATAACAAATAGCAAAATAGGGTTGTCAACTTCTGTTGACAACCCTATTATAGTAAGGCTGCATCGTAGGATGCGATGAAACTCCGAAAGACAGGATTTGAGTGCCCACGAACCTTTGTAATCCACCGTGCTAAGCATACCCTAAGGCGTGGCCCGCCATTGCTCCGTGAAGCGTGTCTCGGTATTTCTATAAATTGATGAGTTTCCCAATCTACTAGGATGCAACCTATATCAAATATCTCCTTGTTTGTGTTACGAAAATAGGTATTATTTTCTACTCTACCAAAAAAATCAATCTTTATTTTTATTAATTTATGTTATACAACATATTATCAAGGCAACGCTTATTCTCAATGCATAATTAAACAGTACCCATTTTTTAACTCAGATTTTAATTTATAGACGTTCCTTCTGTTACAGAATTTGTTGTATATGGTTGAACTTCGCCATACATTGTTAGAGAATATCCATTATCGAAATTCATAAAAGCCGATGCCGTATCGCCTTCATTATCAAATGTAAGTATAACTGTTGCATTAAACGCTGTTCCTCTTACATTGTAGGTATATGACACGCTCCCTTTGTCATCGCTATGACTTTTACCTACTATCATTCCTCGCAATGTTACTCCTCCCAATGCGTTTATTCCTCCTCCAAATCCAGTTGAGGTTTGAAAGGTCATCATATCCCCCACTGTTTTTATAAAGTTTACGTTGGGTTGAACATAGGTTACTGTTCCTCCTGTAGTATTTATTGATGTTGCATTCAACACCCAATTATTTGAAGATACAGCAAGTAGTGCCATTTGTCTGTTAATTGAATCAAGATGTGCTTCTTGCGCCTTTCGTTCACTCTGCATCTCTTTTCTGACCTCCTTTTTAGATTTTGTGTTTTGCGAGATAAGTACACTTGGAAAAAGTGTTACCATAAACAGCAATAGAATTTGTATTTTTTTCATCGTATTTGGTTTTTTATTCAATATATATAACAATTGTTTTATGCTTTTGTTTGCTGTTTGAATTTGTATTTGTACTTTTGAAGTATGAATATTAAAGAGTTATTGGACGAACAGGTATTTAAGATTAATACGCCCGATTTCATAAAGGATGATCCTGTTCAGTTTCCTCGCAGATTTGACAAACTGCAAGACATTGAAATTATGGCTTTTACTACCGCCACTATTGCATGGGGTAAAAGAAGTATGATACTAAGGGACACAGAGCGTATGCTCTCACTTATGAATAATGCTCCATACGAATTTGTTATGAATAAAGGCTTTGATTCATTAGGCAATGCTAATGTTCACAGAACATTTTTCCAACCTGATTTGGCTTATATGTTGCGAGGCTTTTTCTCAATCTACTCAAAATACGAGAGTATTAACAACATGGCAAAAGAGTTAGGAATTGGCAATGACTCTGCTCCTGCATGGAAGTTATGTGAAACAATTAGGGAATTATCTTGCAAAGCAAACAACGGATGTTATAATTCGCAATGTTTCCCATCAAATTTTAATTCATCGGCTCTTAAACGTATTAATTTAGCAATTAAATGGCTTGTCAGAGATGATGGTATTGTTGATTTAGGAGTTTGGGATTGTATCAAACCTTCTCAACTATATATTCCTCTTGACATACATGTTGGCAATACTGCACGAAAACTTAATCTGCTAAACAGAAAAAGTAACGACAGAAAGAGCGTTGAAGAGTTAACAACTATCTTAAGAGAATTCAACCCTAACGACCCCGTTATTTACGATTTTGCCCTTTTTGGGATTGGTGTAAATGGCATAAATATTGAAAATATATAGTTTTATACCATATACTATGTTAAATATTTTCACATATCATAAATTAAATTTATCTTTGAATGCTTATAAGTGTGCAAAATCACAACTAAAACTAAATATTTATGAAGAAATTTTTACTTTCAACTCTTTTCTTGTGCCTTATGTTGAGCGTCTCAGCACAAGAGTATTGTACCTCGTTAGGTTGGAGTACTAAAACTGACCGTTCATTAGATGGTCTTGAATTTACCTCTACCTTAGGACAACGTAACATTGAGATTCAGTTGTCAAGTAGAGCCGATGGCGATTGTTATCGCGGTGTTATGAACTCAGGTGATCCTGTAATATTTGCTCCCGGCGACAACATTAATATGTTGGTTAATGGAGAGATGAACTGGACATACATCCATGTTTTTGTGGATTGGAACTCTGACAAGGATTTTGATGATAGCGGAGAATATGTTGAGAAACAACCCGCAAGCAGAGATTATTTTCCATACGGCGATGGTGCCAACCCTACAAACAGAACTTTTAATTTTAATGTTCCTACAACTGCAACAACTGGCTTAACTCGTATGCGTGTAATTTTGGCATACGGAATTGATGGCGCTTGTACCCTTGTTAGAACTAACGATGCTGCTATTGCTGTTGACGTTGAAATTAACATAGGAGCAACAGAGGTTGCCCAAGAGCGTACAGTTACTGTTGAGAGTTCAAACACAACACAAGGTAATGCTGTAATTAGTGGAACAACAGAAACTTCTATTACATCGGACAATGCTTCTATTTCAGTTACTGCAATCCCTGCAGAAGGTTACTCTTTTAAAAATTGGACAAACAAAGAGACAAACGAGCAAGTAAGCACCTCAAACCCATACTATTACAGAGGCGAAAACGATATTACACTGGTTGCCAACTTCCAAGATAAATATGTTCAACTTACTAACATTCCAACAATATTCATTAATACCGAAAATGGTGTTGGTGTTACAAGCAAAGATGATTATGTTAATGCTTACGTTACTGTAAGAGGTGCTGAAAATCCCGAAGATAATATCACAGAAGTTCTTACAGAGATTAAAGGTAGAGGTAACTCAACATGGGGTATGGCAAAGAAACCTTACCGTTTAAAATTTGATAAGAAAATCAATTTCTTAGGTAATAAAGCAAAAGAAAAAAACTGGGTTCTTTTAGCCAACTATGCCGACAAGACTCTTTTACGCAATGCTTTGGCATTTGAAACTGCTCGTAATATTTTTGAGTTTGGATTTACCCCTTCAGTAACATTCGTTGATGTTGTTTTAAATGGTGTTAACTTAGGTAACTACACTTTAACAGATCAGGTTGAGGTTAAAACACATAGAGTTCCTGTTCTTGAGCAAGAGACTACTGTTTCGGCAACAGACCCTGAGATTACAGGAGGATATTTAATTGAAGTTGACGGTTTTGCTGATAGCGAAATCTCTTGGTTCCAAACAACAAGAGATATGAAAGTTACTATTAAATATCCTAAAGATGATGAAATTAATGCAGCACAAACCAATTACATAACAAACTACACACAAAGTATGGAAGATGCTTTGTTTAGCTCAAACTTCTCTGATCCTGAATTAGGATGGAGAAAATATATTGATGAGGCTTCGTTAGTTGATTGGTATATTGCTTGCGAGTTATTCGGAAACTCTGACTCTTGGTGGAGTACTTATATGTACAAAGAGAGAGATGAGATATTTAAACTTGGACCTCTATGGGACTTTGATATTGCTTTCAACAACGATAACCGCTTAGGCGATGCTACTACAAAATACATGAGAACATACGCTCACGATCCTAAAACCTGGATTGCAAGATGGTGGCAAGATCCTACATTTGTATCGGCAGTTAAAGCACGATGGGGAGAGTTAAGAGCAAGAGGTCTTAAATCTTTCATGAATAACTATATTGTTGAAGCAGCAGAGTTATTAGATGAATCACAAAAGAACAACTTTGAAGTTTGGGATATTTTGTGGGTAAGAGTATATCGCGAAATAGCAGCTCGTGGCTCATATCAAGCAGAGGTTAATTTCTTAAAACAATATGTTGCCGATAGAATTAACTTTCTTGATAACGAATGGGGACTACCTACAGGAATTGAAGACTCAGAATGTGATAGCAACAATATTGTGATTGCGCCTAACCCTGTTACAAATGGTAACGACATAAACATATTTGTACCAAGCACAATGAAGGGCAATATAAACGTTATGGTTGCTTCTGTTGATGGTAAAGTTGTATATTCAGCTAATGAATACACAAATATGGACAACACCTTGAAAATCTCAAATAGAGGTTGGGCGAAAGGAATGTATATAGTTGTTGTTAAAGATAACAACGGTAACACTCAACGTGGCACTTTAATTGTTAAATAAGAATTAATTTAAATAATTAGGTGAGACTGAGACTTTAAAGTCTTAGTCTCATTTTTTCTATAAAAACTCTCTTACTCTTAACATATAGAGCCTTTCATCACTCCCAAATGCAAGATTTATAAACGAATTGGATATCGTAAAAAAATAAATAGTATATTTGCAATGAGAACAGTAGAAGATATATTTTTAATATTGGCGATAGTGTTTCAACTGATAGCAGTTGGGTGTTTATGCTACACGGCCATTACTAATAATGTTCGCTTAAATAAACTTGCACATTGCTTTTATCATTTACTTCGGTTTTTCTCTCACTCTGCATTTTAATAAATAGATTAACAACTTAAATTTAAAGTTATGGCAATAGATTTTGATAAGGTAGCTCTTGAATATGCTAAAAAGAAAGGTTATGATACTATTAGACCGGCAGGAGAGAAAAACGGATACAGATACTACCACTACTACAATTTAGCAACATTAGGACATAAATTAGGGTTGCCTCATATATTAAAAATAGACGCTCTTGGCAGAATTGTATCCGTTGATAATTTTACGGAGATAATGTGGGCAAGAGAACAGATTATAAGATTAAATAATTTGTAATATTTTGCATATCATACTTTTATTAAAAATAAGTTTATCTACCTTGAGTACTTCCAAATAGCCAAGTTTAGTATATTCTTTTATATTTACGAAATCCCCACTTTGGGCATCATAGAATATTAATCTACCCGACTCCAATCTTTCAGCAGTAATCATATGCCCAGTATTATCTATTCCGTTTATACCTATATGGTATCGCCCTCTTACTTCTGTTGCTTTATCAAGTTTTATATATAACGCATCATCTGTTTTATCCCTCAATATTGTTGGTTGAGGGATTTTGCCTGTCTTTGGGTTTATCCATATATCTTGAAATCTTTCTCCTAAACGGAACGGTATGCTTTCTTTACCATAATCATACCCGACAGATGTAGCATCAATACCTCTTAATCGCATTTCGTGAACAACAACACAGCATTGGCAATTATCTTTGAATACTCCACCTCTATTGTAATAGATATTACTCCTTCCCTCGTTTGCTTCCCAAAAGTTCATAGGCTTAACCTTTACCCCTAACTCATTTGCTATGTCATTGATATTATCTTGTTGCTCTTTGGTTAATATTGGAGGGGTAGCATCTTTATATTCTTGATATGCTTGTTTTGTTGCAGTTCTGCCAAATTTTGTGCCTGCATATGTAGGAGTACTGCCTAAACGAGGAGTTATTCCCGAATATTTTGGGTTATCCTTTAGGAAGTATGGAATACTTTGGGCATTTTCTAATCTGCTTGTATTGTTCTTTACCCACTCATTAAACTGCTTTGGCATTTGTGTAACCTCGCCAGAGAATTTGTAACCGCTTACATCTTCTCCTGCAACGAGTTTATCTTGGTATTTTAGGAACTCGTCTGTAGCGGTCATAAAAAAACTGACTAACCTCAAGATTAGTCAGTTTCTGTTTTTATTTCAATATTTTTAGATTATCAATCCACCAATGATTTCTTGTACAGAATGGCATCCTTGACGAGTTAAATACTCCTCTATTCCCTCTGCTACTTTAACTGATATTTGAGGATCAATAAAGTTTGCTGTTCCTATCTGTATTGCCGATGCTCCTGCCAATAAGAATTCTATTGCGTCAGTTGCATTCATAATACCTCCTAAACCAATTAGAGGCACTTTAACAGCCTTTGACACCTGCCATACCATACGCAAGGCAACAGGTTTTACACATGCTCCTGAAAGACCTCCTGTAACGGTTGAGAGCAATGGGCGGCGTCGTTCTGCATCAATAGCCATTCCAAGCATTGTATTTATTAATGACAATGAATCTGCTCCTTCAGCTTCTGCTGCTCGTGCAATTTCTGTTATATCGGTTACATTTGGTGATAATTTAACTATAAGGGTTTTATTATATGCTTGACGTACAGCTTTTACAACATTTTCAACACTTCGGGGAGATGTTCCGAATGCCATACCTCCCTCTTTTACATTAGGACATGATATATTTAACTCTATTGCAGGTATATTGTCTAATGCATCAATTTTCTCTGCAACCGCTATATAATCCTCTATTGTTGATCCAGAGACATTTACTACTACGGCTGTATCTAAATCCTTTATTTGAGGGTATATATTCTCAACAAAATAGTCAACACCTTTATTCTGCAAACCTACGGCATTTAACATTCCTGACGGAGTCTCTGCCATACGAGGGTATGGATTTCCTTGACGTGGAGCCAATGTTGTTCCTTTAACTATTATTCCTCCTAATTTTGACAAGTCTATAAAGTCGGCATACTCTGTTCCATACCCAAATGTTCCAGATGCAGTCATTACGGGATTTTTAAGTTTTAAATTCCCGATATTTACATTTAACTTTACCATTGTAATTTCTTTATATTAAATACAGGACCCTCTTTACATACACACACATTTCCTTTTGTTGTATTCTCAACACAACATAAGCACGCTCCTATTCCACACGCCATCTTATTCTCGAGCGAGACCTCACACTCAATAGCAACTTTTGAAGCATATTGTGCAACAGCTTTCATCATTGGTCCGGGACCACAACAATATATAAAATCAAAGCTCTCTTTTTGCAATACAGAGTGTTGTGTTACAAATCCCTTTTCTCCTTCTGACGAATCTTCTGTTGTTACGTATGTTATTGAGATCTCTTGGAATTTATCTAGTAGCAATAAATCTGTTTTAGTTCTTGCTCCTAATAAGAATATTGGAGTGTGCCCTGCTTTTTTTAGTTCATATCCAAGCATTAATAATGGAGCAACACCTACACCACCTCCAACAAGCAAAACCTTCTTATTGGGCTCTGTTGGCATTGTAAAGCCATTTCCTAACGGATATATTATATTGATTATATCTCCTTGTTGTACCTTTGATAATTTAGAAGTTCCTGCTCCAACAATTTGAATCAAGAGCCATAACTCGTTTGCTTCTCTATTTACATAGTTTATAGATATGGGACGACGTAAAAATGCTTTTGGCTCTCCCTCTACTAACATTTCAACAAACTGACCGGGTTTGCATTCAGGCAACTCCTCTCCGTTTGCTGGTGTCAATTTCAATAATACACATCGGTTGTTTACCGAAAGATTTGCCGTTACCGACATATCTATCACCGCTTTCTTCATTGCTTATAAATTTAGATATCTCGTTATAGTTATATTATCAAATACAAAGTTAGGAAATTTTAAATATTATACAATCATTGTTGAAAAAATAAATATATAAGAGAATAAAAGAGTAGGAGGCCAAATTGGTCTCCTACAATTGTCTTATAAAGAATTACAAAAAATGAGCATGTATAAAATATACTATTTTAGATTATGCAGAATATAAGCGATATAAGGATAATTCTATTTTTGAAATACTTCATACGTATTATCAGTATAAAATATCATAATCTTTTCAATACGTCTCTCTTTTATCTCTGTTTTTTCTAATTGACTAATATTAAGCCGAGGAGTATTTTGGACGATACTCTGCTGATTTATAATACTTTGCACCTCGTTTATTGGACTATTTAACTCTAAATCCTTCTCATATTTAGGTGTACCATTGTATTCTGTATCAGAATTTGATAAAGAATCGAAAAGATTTGAACTTGATCTATCGGTTGATGACAAACCCGAATCTCCCTCGCCAAACATAAGCCAATTTATTGATATATAAGGGTATGCGGTATGTATTTTTGTAATTATATCCTTACTTACATCATTTCTTCCATTTAAACAGTGAGAAAGTGTAGAACGTTTAATTCCCACTAAATCAGCAAATTCACCATCACTTAAATGCTCATGAGCAATTATCTCTTTAATTCTATTATTCATAACAAAATAGAGTCAATTATTTAGGATCAAAATATATCACAAATGTAATATTTTGCAAACAAATATACAAATCATATTTGTAAATTATCACAATAATAAAACACTCATACCATATACAATTATACACAACAAATATCAAAATCGGCAAACAATACCAAAATACGCCATATATCAACACTTTATATATTCAATGTTAATACATTGATATTTAACTATTTATGTCACGTATAATTATTATAGTTCCACTATTAAATGCAATACCTAATATAGTATTAGAGTTATTATTCATATATTATATATTATCTTATTGGTTTTCTGTTGTTTAAAGACAATAAACATATTTAATAAAACAATAAATAATGCGTATTTGCAATTATATAATTTAACAATATAATAAGTGAGATAAGTTATAAGAATAATATATAATTGTTTATAAAAACTTGATTTACTTTTGTAATATGTATATTTGTATATAATTTTATAATTTGCAATTGTACACATTGATACAATTGACAATTGTATCAAAATTTTCAAATTGAAATATTTAGGAAAGTGAAATATAAGAAATAGAGAGTTGAATATTTTTATCTAACAACTACTGAATATATTATAAAATTAAACGAAGATATACCTTGGGATGATCTCCTACTCTATTTTAGATGTTTCTTATAAAGTTTCTTTTTATTATTTCTATTTCAGAAAATAGGAATAATCCTTAAATTCAACTATACCAAACAGATTATCAGCGTCTTAAGGCAATTTAGGGGTGATTTTATCTCTATTTCCCTGTGATATTTATAATCAATACATATAATTTATCGATAAAATAGAATGATTTTATCAATTCGCAAGATATAAATACTACGTTAAGCAGATAAAAAAATAGATAAGGAGTTCACTTCAATTGTTGAACTCCTTATCTATAATAATTGTATATATTGAAGATTCTATATTTTCTCTTCTCAAAATTTTAACTAATGCATAATTTTATATGACAACTCCCTCAATAATGAGGCATCAGTTGTAGAGGAGGATATTCCCACTCCTTTTGATTTTGCATCATACTCTCTTAAGAGTGCAATAATATCAACACACTTAAAAACATTATAATTAATTTTTGCAGTATTATATTCTTTGAGTTGGAATGTCGTTTTAAGATTCAACTCTTTAAGCAACCCTGCATCACTTTTATCTGGCGCATAATACAACAACAACAAGTTTGAGAAGAAGTTAAACATCATCCTTATTGTTGGTATTATTGAGTTGTTTTTAGGATTGCTTTCAAAATAGTTTATAATTTTATTTACCTTATATATATCTTTCCTTACGAGTGCTGCAAGAAATTCAAAATTATTATAGTCTTTGCTTATTCCTATATTATTCTCTACAAGATGGGCGGTTATCTCTTTACTATCGCCTATTACTATTCGCAGTTTATCTAACTCTCCGGCAATTCTACTTAAATCATTTCCGATATAATCAGACAGCATTGAAACTGCCTTGGGTTCAATTTTTAAAGAATAGTTCTGTAAGTAATCTGTAATAAATTTAGGTATTTGATTCTCATACAACTTTTTAAATTCATATACAGCACCTATCTTCTCAATAGCAGTAATAAGTTTCTTATTCTTTAAAACTCCACCTTTATAATTGATTACAAATACAGTGCTTGGCTGATAATGCTCTACATACATTATTATATCGTCTATATCATCGAACATCTGAGCCTCTTTAAGTACAACTAATTGACGACTCGACATCATAGGATAACGCTTTGCTGTATTAATAAGCGATGAAATCTCTGCATCTAGTCCATACAATATTGTTTGATTGAAATCTCTTTCTGATTCATCAAGTGCATTCTCTATTATAGCATCTGTTATTGAATCAATGTAATATGATTCATCACCCATCAGCAGATACACAGGTTTTAATTCGCCTTTTTTGATATTAGAGATTATTTGCAGATATTTATCGTTCGCTTGTGCCATTTTTATATATGGTGATGATATGTTATTTAGTTGTTTTTATGTAATTTTGATGTAAAATTAATCAATATATTTGTGTATCGCAAGTAATAGGGAATGAAGTTGAATTTACCTGAATATGATTTTTTATTAAAAGAGGAAAATGGGAAAACTTTTATATGGGATTCTCTACGCAATAGATTTGTAACTCTTACTCCCGAAGAAGAGGTACGACAAAGATTTGTTGCTACTTTAACTACTCAAAAGGGTTATCCTGCCGGTAGAATGGGAAATGAAATATCTCTAATACAAAACAACATAAAACGCAGATGCGATACTGTTGTATATAACAAATTTGGTTCTCCTTGTGCAATAATAGAGTATAAAGCTCCAAATATTGAAATAACTCAAGAGGTATTTAATCAGATTACAAGATACAACTCTGTTTTAAAAGTTGATTATATTATTGTTTCAAATGGAATAAGAAGTTATTGTTGCAAAATTGACTACACAAATAATAGATATACATTTATGAAGGATATTCCCAACTATAACGAAATTGATAATTGTATATAGAACTATTTAATTTATAGGTTTTACATCTATATTAGTAAATATTAGTGTATTACAACAAAAAAGTCTCGATTTAAATCGAGACTTTTTTCTATTTTCTTTTTTTTTAAGTTTCTATTCAACTCCTGCTAATTCAGGGTCAATCATAATTCTTCCACAATACTCACATACAATAACTTTCTTGCGAAGTTTAATATCCATTTGTCTTTGAGGTGGAATTTTATTGAAACATCCTCCACAAGCATCACGTTGGATGTAAACAATTCCTAAACCATTACGAGCATTTTTACGTATTCTCTTAAATGAAGACAAGAGTCTTGGCTCAATCTCTTGCTCAAGTGCTTTAGCTTGTTCTCTTAGTTTCTCTTCATCTTGACGAGTTTCGGCTATTATATCATCTAATTCGCTACGTTTCTCTTGGAACTCAGCTTTACGATCAACTAATAATTGCTCCAAATCCTCAATCTCTTCTTTTCTATCGTTAATTAATTTAGTTAAATCACGAACTTTTTTCTCTCGTGCCTCAACCTCTAATCCTTGATACTCAATCTCTTTTGTTAAATGATCGTACTCTTTATTATTTCGTACATTGTTTTGTTGCTCAGTGTACTTATTAATAAGAGCTTGAGCCTCTTGAATACCTACTTTATGAGTAGCAATAGAGGTGGTAAATTCTTTAACATCATTTTTATAATTCTCCAAACGGGTTTCAAGACCAATAATACTATCTTCCAAGTCTTTCACCTCTAATGGTAACTCACCTCTAAGAGTTTTAATTTTATCAATCTTAGAAAGTAATGTTTGCAATTCGTAAAGTGCTTTTAAACGCTCCTCTACTGTGTACTCTTTATCCTTAGCCATATATTTATTATAAATAATTTATCGGGTTAATTCTAACATTTGCATATTGAACTGCAAAATTAGGAAATTTTTTTGTAATTATATCACAAAAAATATCTTTTATGCATTGTTCTGTCTCATAATGTCCTGCTTCAACTAAAAGAATCTTATTTTCTGCGGTAAAAAAGTTATGATAACCTATTTCTCCAGTAATAAATACATCTGCATTTGCCCTTATTGCATCATTAATAAGAAATGCTCCTGAACCTCCACACAATGCTACTCTTTTAATTTTTTCTTTTACAACAGAAGAGTATTTTATTGATTCTACATTAAAAACTTTTTTTATTCTTTTTAGAAAATCTTCTGTTGTCACATCTTCACTTAACTCTCCTATTACACCGCTTCCTGCATAATTATTCTCATTCTCCAATTTAATTATATCATAAGCAGGTTCTTGATAAGGATGAACTTTAAGCATAGCATCTACCACCTTATTTTTAAGGTATACAGGTAATATAACCTCTACCCTCACCTCATTTTCTTTATGGAGTGATCCTATTTCACCACAATATGGGTTTGCTCCTTCACATGCTCTAAATGTTCCGTAACCACTCATATTGTAACTACACATATCATAATCTCCTATCTTACCTGCTCCTGAAGCTAACATTGCTGAACGAACATCTTCTACGGCAACTTCTGGCACAAATACAATAAGTTTTAGAAGTTGATTCTTCAACGGAGATAACACTCTTACATTTGAAAGATTTAAATTCTGAGCAATTCTATAATTTACCCCTCCATATGCATTATCTAAATTAGTATGAGCAGAATATATTGCAATATTATGCTTTATTGCCTTTATAACTACTCGCTCAATATAATTCTTTCCTGTAACCGATTTTAGTCCTTTAAACAAGATTGGATGATGCGATATAATCAAATTTATACCACACTCTATCGCCTCATCTACAACATCTTCTGTAACATCTACACACAACAATGCTCCTGTTGCATTAATGCTACTATCCCCTACTTGCATACCTGGATTATCATACTCTTCTTTTAGGGATATTGGAGCAAGTTCTTCAATCGCTGATATTATCTCTGATATCTTCATCAATAAAGATTATGCTTGTATGTCTAATTTTATTTGCAACTCTTTTAGTTGCGAATCATCAATTATAGATGGAGCTCCACTCATTGTATCTCGGCCTGAGTTGTTTTTAGGGAATGCTATACAATCTCTAATTGAATCAAGCCCTGCAAGAAGAGATACAAAACGGTCTAAGCCAAAGGCCAATCCTCCATGAGGAGGTGCTCCATATTTAAAGGCATCCATCAAGAAACCGAATTGATAATGTGCTTGTTCTTGTGTAAATCCTAAAATCTCAAACATTTTATCTTGCAATTCACTATCATGAATACGTATTGAACCGCCACCCAACTCTACTCCATTAAATACCATATCGTAGGCATTTGCTCGTACTGCTCCTGGGTTTGAATCTAACAATGCAATATCTTCGGGTTTAGGTGATGTAAACGGATGATGCATTGCATAATAGCGTTGAGTTTCATCATCCCACTCCAATAGTGGGAAATCAATTATCCATAGTGGTGCAAAAACATTTTTATCTCTTAGACCTAAACGATTACCCATCTCTAAACGAAGTTCACATAGTGCTTTACGGGTTTTTGAGGTCTCTCCTGCCAATATTAATAGCAAATCACCAGGTTTAGCATCAAAACGCTCTGCCCATAGTTTTAAATCATCTTGGTTATAGAATTTATCTACTGATGACTTAAATGTTCCGTTTTCTTCACATTTTACATACACCAAACCTTTTGCTCCTACTTGTGGACGTTTAACAAACTCTGTTAGTTCATCAATTTGTTTACGGGTGTATGAGGCACAACCCTTAGCACATATACCGCCAACGTATGGGACAGAATCAAATACTACAAAGTTTTTACCTTCTGTTAAATCTTTCAACTCAACAAAGGTCATACCAAAGCGAATATCGGGTTTGTCACTTCCATAATATTTCATAGCATCGTGCCATGTCATTCTTGGGAAGTTTCCTTCAAACTCAATACCTTTTATTGCTTTGAATACATGTTTAGTCATATTCTCAAATATGTTCAAAACATCTTCTTGTTCAACAAACGACATTTCGCAATCTATTTGAGTAAACTCCGGCTGACGATCAGCACGTAAATCTTCATCACGGAAACATTTTGCTATTTGAAAATATCTATCAAAACCAGACACCATCAATAGTTGTTTAAATGTCTGTGGAGATTGAGGAAGTGCATAAAACTCTCCCGGATTCATTCGTGATGGAACAACAAAGTCTCTTGCTCCCTCAGGTGTTGATTTTATTAGAATTGGAGTCTCTATCTCCAAGAATCCTTCTGAATCAAGAAAACGACGCACCTCAAAGGCTAATTTATGGCGAAGTTCAAGATTTTTACGAACACAATCGCGGCGTAAATCCAAAAATCTATATTGCATACGCAAATCATCACCTCCATCGCTTTCATCCTCTATTGTAAATGGAGGCGTATCAGATGTGCTTAGAATATTTAATTCAGAAACTATAATTTCAATATCACCAGTTGGGATATTAGCATTCTTACTATAACGCTCTTTTACAATTCCTTTTATTTGTATTACGAACTCTCTTCCAAGATGATTTGCTTTTTCACACAACGAAGCATCAACTTCTTGATTAAAAACCAATTGGGTTATTCCATATCTATCGCGAAGGTCAATAAAAGTCATACCTCCCATTTTTCTGACACGTTGTACCCATCCTGCCAAAATCACCTCTTTATCTACATCTGCCAATCGTAATTGGCCACAAGTCATAGATCTAAACATTGTAAATTAACTTCAAATTAATATTTAATATCGGCAAAGCCTATATTTATCAATTTACAAAGTTACTAAAATTTAAGGGGATATTCAAGAAAAGAAGAAAAAGATATTACCTCTAAAACAAAAAAATGGCATAAGCTAACTTATGCCATTTGGTCGGGGTGACAGGATTCGAACCTGCGACCACCTGGTCCCAAACCAGGTGCGCTACCGGACTGCGCTACGCCCCGTCCTTTGTTTTGCGATGCAAAGATAGGTATTTTTTTTTAAACAACAAAATATATACAAAAAAAAGTGAGTCTCAAATTGAGACTCACTTAAATTATTTATTACTACGATTATTTATCTACTTATTTTCTGTTCCTTCAACAAAGATATTTACAGGAATATATAGTAACTCTTCATCTCCAACAACAAATATTGTAACATTTATATTATCTCCACTTATTGTTCCTATAAGAGATACTAAATATGCATTGTTGTCTTGAATTTTAATTGCTACATCAGTTGAAAGCGTTTCCTCATTAATTGGAAGTTCGTATTCAATTTTGTAATTGTCACCTTCTTTTGTAAAAGGTACATTCTTTAATATAATATCAAATGGTGTTTGTAATGGTTCGGGAATATTGTTAAGTGAACCTAAATTCAATCCATTAATACTAAGATCTAATTTTTCTGTTGCAGTGTAAAGTTTAATATTTACATCTTCCTTTATCACTCCAAGATCTTCAAGATCTTCTCCTGGCATACCAGTTTTAACATTAAGATCGCTATTAAATACTTTTACTATTTCAGTTGAAGGTGTAACTCCTCCATTGTTAGTTGTATTATCACTACCGTCATCATCTCCTCCACAAGAAGTTGTAAAACCTGCTAATGCAACTGCTGCAAGCATAGTTAATGAGAATAAAAATTTCTTCATAATTTTTTTTGTTTTTGTTATTATTGTTATTTATTAAAATTTCTATTATAAGAATTTATATGTTAGATTTTTCATCTGCAAAGATAAGCATTTTTTTTTGATGAACAATTATATCCTCCTCACAAATATACTAAAGAGATTGTATATTGTTTTTACGACCAAAATACAATCTCTTCTTACCTATATTATAATAAAATTATTACTCTCCTGCTTCTTGTAATATTGCAAGTGCCATATCAAGTATTTGAGTATCATCTAATACTACTATTCCTCCATCAGGACCTGGTTCAATATGTAAACCGCAGTTTTCGCCTGTTTTGTAATCGTTCCCTCCAAAATAGTTACGAACTGTTTGTACATCTATATTAAGTTCATCAGCTATTCTATGTGATGAACCCTCCGGTAAACTGTTTTTAATTTTTCGCAACTCATTAAATGTTATCATCTTTGTCATGGCTACTAAAGTTTTTTAGTTAATAATTTGTATCTTTTTATTTATAATATCTCATTTTTTATAGATTATCATAATCTGCAATAAAATTATATAATATTATTGTTAAAAGCAAAAAAAAACAAGATTATTAATCCTGTTTTAATTTTATTTATAATATCTATTTGATTTTAAAGTTTATAAGGGGAGCAAAAAATATGATAAAAATATATGTTATATACAAAACCGACAATACTATATTTATATTTTTGTCCTTTTCGTATGGGATTGACATTTTATCAATAAACTTACAATGCAATTTTTTATATATTATATAACATAAATATCCCGATGCAACTCCCACTATTGCTCCAAATAGTATATCCCCTGGATAGTGTACTCCTAAATAAATTCGAGAATAGCAAGATAATAATGCCCATACAATTATTGATATTGTATATAATCTGTTTTTAAATATAAGAGAAGAGATAATTGCTAAACCAAAAGCATTTGCTGCATGACTCGATATAAATCCATATTTCCCACCTAAATATCCATTTACTGTTGTTACATACTGAGAAAATTCGGGATCGTGAGTTGGTCTAAGTCTTTCAAATAGAGGTTTACATATACCTGACGAAATTTGATCACATATAACAACTGTCAATACGAGCATTATTGTTACAAGTAGTCCTTCTTTCCACCCTTTCTTAAAGAAGATATAGACAAAGGATAATATTAATGGTATCCACACCATCTTCCCCGTAATCACCCACATAACTTGGTCAAAATATAGAGTGTGGAGCGAATTGAAGAAAAGGAATATACTTTTATCTAATTCTATAAGATAGTTGAGCATATTAATACTGTTTTTAGATTATCTCCATCTCTGAATCTTTAATCCAGCCACTATTCCCATCATCAATTTTTATCTCTGACCACTCTCCTACTTCATCTATTATCTTCACTTTTGTTCCTTCATGAAGTATAAACAAATCGGTACCACTTTGTGATGGAGAACTTTTTATTGTTACACTTGGAGAGATTATTATAGCACTATCCCTGATTAATATTTTTTGCTTTTGTTTATACGAAACAACATTTGTATATACCGAAAACAGTAAGCAAATTATACCTCCAAAGAATCCTATCTTTTTTAATAATACTTGTTTGTTGAATATATAAAGGAATATACCTACAAGAAATAATATAAATGATATTATCGCCAATATTGCCCATGTATTTGATGATGCCATATTTCTTATAGATTCAAACCATACAGATATAAAAGAGCGGTCAACAATATCAATCTTATCAACTATGTTTGCTCTTGCCATATCTAAATTAATTTTTATATCTTCATCACCGGGAGATAATAAAATTGCTCGTTCATAATTCAATACCGCCCTTGGATAGTTTTTGAGCTTATAATATGAGTTACCTAAATTATAATATAACTCTGGCGACACTCCAACGCTATCAGACAATGATTCATATATTTGAACTGCCTCAATATAGTTCTCTTTTGAATATGCATCTGCCGCAGATTGCAATGTTTGTGCAAAAGAAACAGATACAATAAATATTGTTATTATCAGGATATATATTCTTTTCATAATCTTTTATTTGTTTTTTACGATATTCTCCATCTCTCCTATCACCCTTATTGCCTCTTGATAGTCTCTGTCCATTACATCGTTTCCTTGCGAGGGAGCATATTGTGCAAATTCACATAAATCTAATATATTTATAATTTGTGAAACAAGTTCTTCACTTGCCCCATAAGTTCTTAACTCCTGAGAAACATTTTCACGAGATAATTCCGATATAGGAATGGTAAGTTTATCACTAATATATCCCCACATTGCTTTTAATACCTCGGCATAGAACATATCTTTATTGTATGTTTTTAGATATTTACTTGCCATTTTCAATCGCTTAGTAGCAATCTTATTGGCTTTACGAGTTTTTAGAAGTTGTGTATTTGAATTTAATTGGGTTTGTTTTCTATTTATTATTAAATAAATAATAAACAATAGTGTTGGTACTATATACCAAATCCAATATGAAAAAGATCCGAATATTGGAGTAGCATCTTTAAATAATTCAAAGTCTCCATTTTTAATGTATCTTATATCCTTAGCTAATACCTTTAAATCCTCTTTATTGGTAAAATCTGCCATAGTCCCTTGTTGAGAATTATCCCCACGAGCTACCGTTACATCATAACTTTGAGTAGATATTGTTTTATAGCTTTTTGAAGATAAATCAAAATAAGAGAACTCTACCGATGGTATTTCAAAATCGCCTGCACTTCGAGGAATAATAGTATATTCTATTGTACGAGTACCACTAACACCTGAGGTTGTTGTTTTTATATCTACATCTGTTTTGGGATCATAAACCTCAAAATCAGCAGGGAACGTTATTTCAGGATCTTTTATATATTTAAGATTACCTTTTCCACTTATCTGTAATTTATAAGTAATTGCCTCATTGGCTTTTGGCGTTTTGTTATTAAGTGATGATTTAATTGTAAAACTTCCAACAGCATTTGCAAATGATGATGGTTTTCCTGATGGTAATGATTTAACATTTACATTCACAGATTGAGTAGATATAGATTTTTCTATATCTTCATACCCTTGCATCATACCAAAGAATCCGCGCATAGGACGAACAACTTGTACTGTTACAGTAAATTCGCCCTTATCAATAGTTATTTTACCTGCTCTTTGTGGATATAGTAATGCTTGTTTTACTGCTACTACCTGATAATTTGTTCCATTATAATGCTCTAATTCTATTTGAGGATTTTGTATTGGAATATCCTGTACCACAAATCCCTCAAATGAAGGGAATACCGCATTGTCTAAACTTCTAATATTAGCCGCCTTAGTATATATTTTTATAGTTGCCAATATTGGTTCTTGTTCATAAACTGATGTTTTTGATAATACCAATCTGGCAAATGTCTTATCATCATTACTTGCCACTTGTTGTGTGGTTCCTTGTGAGGATGCCTGAGAAGGTGCATTTTCATCTGGAGGTAATACGGTAATTGTTAGCTGATTTGAGGTATATTGTTTTCCATTTGAAGTTATTGTTGCTGAAGGTATAGTAAATTTTCCTTCTTTTGATGCAACTACTGTATAGGTATAACTCTCCTCTTTTGTTGAGGTTGTTTTTCCATTAATGATTGAAATTTGAGAACTCTGTGAACGTGCAGGACCATATAAGATATCCAATCCCGAAAATTCCGGAACTTGTATATTCTCTCCATCTCCATTTGCAAGGGTAAATACCACCCTAAACCTTTGTCCTGCTATAACTTGAGCAGGTGCATCAGCAGTAAATTGTGTTTGGGCATATATAGTTACTGCCGAAAACAGTATTAAAATTACTATTGATATAAATCTTTTCATCTTTGAGTAATATTTATTTCCGAGACATTACCACTCCTTATCGGTTCTACGGCGTTCTCTCTGTTCCATTAATGCTTTGCGGACTTTTTCTTGTGTATTACGTTCATCTTGTTGCATAGCATCAAGAATCTGTTGTGCATTTTCTTGCGACATTTTAGTTTCTTGTTGCTGTTGTTGCTCCTCTTTTTTGTCCTCTTTGTTTTGTTGCTGATTTTGTTGTTGCTGTTGTTGTTGCTGTTG